>NZ_QAYX01000019.1:300000-418616 GCF_003054705.1 Opitutus sp. ER46 | reverse complement strand
TGCGCACTACTCGTGCGCCGCGGGCGGACTTTTTGCGCTTGCCGTAATCGGCCTCATAGCAGGCTGAATCCGGATCCGGATCCGGAATACCAAACCCTGGCGACGCGGCCGGCGGATCCCGGCCGGAGTCGGCGCTACCCCGTTTCGCATTTCTCCGGCGCCGCCCGGCGCAATGCGTTCTGGCTTGAAATGCGTCCGCCGGGACTTTTCGGGCCCGGGAATCGCCGGCGGTGGCGCAAGAATTTTCGCTATCCGCGACGCACGTTTGTGAATTGCCCTGCCGGGCCGCGGCGCGGCATGGATCGGCTCTTTGCCATGAAAAACCGTATCTTTGGCCAAGTGCTGAAGTCTCTTATTCTCGTCGCCGTGGTGGCCTCGACGGCCACTGCCGCGCACGCCGCGGAAGCGACGTCCTCCAGTCCCTGGGCGGGCGTGGGCGGCTCGCTCGGCGGGCTGCTGCTCGGCGTCATCCAACTGGTGGTCGGCCTCAGCCTAGCCGCCTTCTCCATCAACAAGGGCCTGGCCCTTCTGTCCCGCCTGCTCGGCGGCATCGACATCTGGGGCGAGATCAAGGCGAAGAACGTCGCGGTCGCGCTGCTCGCGGCCGGGGTCGTGATCTCGTACACGCGGGTGATCTCCGGCGGCATCGACGCGATGACCCGCTCGCTGCTCACGCTCGGCGCCAGCGGGGTGCTGAACGGGGTGATCGGCCTCGTGGCGGGCGTCATCAACCTCTTCGTCGCGATCGCCGTGGCGAGCTTCGCGATCACCGTCGTGTTCCGGGTGATGGACAAGCTGACCGTCGGCATCGACGAAAAGGCGGAGTTCAAGGCCAACAACGCCGCGATCGGCGTGATCTACTGCGGCATCATGATCGGCGTCTCGAGCCTAGTGGCGGCGGGTGTCACGGGCATCGGGTCCGGCGTGTCGCTCTTCCTGAACGCGCTCGTCACGGCGTTCATGGCGTAAGCCCGACGGCCCTCCCTTTCTGACCACGGCGGCGGAGCCTATCGGCGGCGCCGCCGTTTTTGTATATTGGCGGCCCGGCCGCCCGAATTCCGCGTTTACTCGGGCAGCGGACATCGCTTGCTGGAGCGGCGTGTCATCTTCGCTCGAAGCTAACCCAACCAGGTGCGGATCCTCACCGGCCGTGGATGCCCGTGTCGGCTGGCTTGGGGCGCTGGTCCTGCTGCTGGTGGTGGCGCTCGCGTATGCGAACAGTCTGAACGGTCCGTTTGTGTACGACGACCGCGAGTCGGTTGTGTACAACCCGACGATCCGAACCCTGTGGCCGCCGACCGCGTTGCTGCAGACGCCGGGAGACGGCGCGACGGCCAGCGGGCGGCCGGTCCTGAATTTCTCGTTCGCGCTCAACTTTGCGGCGGGGCGGCTGGATGCCCGAGGGTACCATGCGGTCAATATCGCGATCCATCTGGCGGCGGCGTTGACGTTCTTCGGTCTGGTGCGACGAACGCTTGCCCGGCTGCCGCTTGGCGCGCGGCTGGGGGACGCCGCGGGGTCGATCGCCCTGGCGGCGGCGGCGTTGTGGGCCGTACATCCGCTCCACACGGAAGCGGTGACCTATATCGTGCAGCGGGCGGAGTCGCTGATGGCGCTCTGGTACCTGCTCGTGCTCTATGCGTTCAGCCGGAGCGTGGAGGCGGCGAAGCCGGGGCGATGGTTGGTGCTGGCCTGGGTGGCGTGTCTGCTCGGGATGGCGACGAAGGAAAACATGGTTTCGGCGCCTTTGCTGGTGCTGCTCTACGATCGAACCTATGTGAGCGGCGGTTTCGGCGCGGCGTGGCGGGCGCGCCGCCGGTTCTACCTGGCGCTGGCGGCCACATGGGGGGTGCTAGCTTACCTCGTGGCAAGTACCGGGGGCAATCGCGGCGGTTCGGCGGGGATGGGGGTCGGCGTCGAGGCGTTCGGCTACCTTGCGACCCAAGTGCCAGCGCTGGCGCGGTACCTCGGGCTCAGCGTCTGGCCATATCCGCTGATTTTTGAGTACGGCCCGGTCACGGCGCGGTTCGATGCGCTGTATTTTGCCCAGGCCGCGTTGGTGTTCGGGGCATTAGGTGCCACGGCCTGGGGCGTGTGGCGGCGGCGGGCGTGGAGTGTGCCAGCCGTACTGGGGTGGGCCGTGCTGGCGCCGACGTGCCTCGTGCCGGGGACGACGCAGTACATCGTGGAGCATCGGATGTACCTTCCGCTGGCGGCCGGGCTGTGCCTGATCGTGCCGTTGGCGGCCTGGGTTTCCTGGCGGCGGCTTGCGATCGGGGTCGCGGCGCTTGTCGTGGGGCTGGGCGTGCTCACGGCGGCGCGGAATCGGGCGTACGCCAGCGCGGTGACGCTGTGGAGCGATACGGTTGCGAAGCGGCCCAATAATGCGGTGGCTTACGCCAGCTTGGGCGCGGCGTTGCGGGAGGCGGGCCGGGAAACCGAGGCGGTGGCGGCGCACCGCCGCGCGCTCGAGCTGAACCCACGGCACATTCCCGCGCTTGGGAACATGGGGTTGTCGCTGCTAGATGCGGGCCGGCCGGCCGAGGCGCTCGAGGTGTTTCGGCTGGCGCTGCGGTACCAATCGCGGACCGGCACTGCTTACTACTACGTCGGACTGGCGCTGGTGCGATTGGGGCGGCCGGTGGAGGCGCTGCCGTATTATGTCGAGGCGCTCCGTCTGAGTCCGGTGATGGTTACTGCGTACAATGACTACGGCGAGGCGCTCCTGCAGTTGAACCGGATCGACGAGGCGATCCGGCAATTTGAGACCGCGATCAAGTTGGAGGAGGGGTATGGGGACGCGTGGCTCAACCTGGCGGGCGCGCGGGTGCGGCAGGGCCGGCTGGCGGAGGCGCAGGCGGCATTTGCACGAGGCGCGGCGCTCCGGCCTCGAGATGGCGAGACGCAGGTGAGCTGGGGCAACCTGCTCCTGTTGCAGGGCCATCCCGCCGAGGCGCTCGCGGCGATGGACGCCGCGGTGGCGGAGCGACGGACATCGGCGACCGTGCATCATGGCCGGGCGATGGTGCTGACGGCGCTGGGTCGGCTCCCCGAGGCAATTGCGGAGTACGAGGAGGCAATCCGCCTGCAGCCCGACTACGCCGAGGCACACAACAATCTCGGCAACGCGCTGCTGACGGCGGAGCGATTGCCTGAGGCGGTGGCGCGGTACGAGCACGTGTTGACGCTGAACCCGGAGCACGCGCTGGCGCACAACAACCTGGGGCTTGCGCTGGCGCGCCTGGGGCGCGTGCGGGAAGCGCTGCCGCATTTCGAGGAGGCGGTGCGCCTGGCGCCCGACCTTGACGATGCGCGGAAGAATCGCGCGCGGGCTCGGGCGCAGCTGGGGCTGGATTAGGGGCGGGGAGGCGCGACCCGGGCGCTCAGCGGAGGGAGAACCGGGCGGCTTCGCGCCGGGCCCGAGGGGCGCCGCTGGAGTTGCCCAGGCTCAGCAGCCCCACGAGGTCGCCGAGCTCCTTCAGCTTTCGCAGGCGTTCGTCTTCCCGGTACATGGCGGTGGCGTGGGCCTCGCGCGAGGTGCCGAAGAGCGGCAGGGTGAAGCGATTCAACGCGTGATCGAGTTCGGAGATGTACCGCTTCATCGCGATGTCCGCCACGCCCCGCGAGGTGAGCACCGCTTCCTCGGATGGAATCCGCAGACGCGTCTCCGGCACGAAGAAACGCGGCAGCTCGATGATGCCGTCCCCGGTCGGGTCGGCGGTCTCGGCCGTCGGCGCATCGAACCGGAGCGCGTCGGGCGCGTTCGGGGCGGTCACGGGCGGACGCGAGCGGGCGAGGCCGTCGGCCATATCGTGCGTAATCAGGCGGGGACGGGAACGGGGCGTGACGGTCGGGCGAGGCGCTTCAGGGAGACGAAGGATTGGAGAGGAAAGCGACTCCGCTCCAGCGGCGGCGAGCGGGGTGACTGGGACCGTCAGCGCGGCGGCCAAGCCGGCGCAGACCAGCAATGTCCTTGGCGTGTTCACGCAGGCGGCAGCCTGCCAGTCGGGGTGGGGCAGGACAAGCTCTTCCCCGGCGGCGGGCTCCGGGTGCTGGGATCGGGGACGGACGCAGACGGCGTAAAAAAGGAGCCCCCTCGGTCGGGGGCTCCGGGCGGACAAGAGCAAGATCAGCGAAAAACTAGGAGTTGGCCTTTTCCGGCAGCTTGACCGGCGCCGACGTGAACTGCAGCGCGACCGAACGAAGTTCAGAGTCGAGGAAGCGATTCACTTCGCTCGGGGCGAGGCGGTACACCCAGGACTCGGTGTGGGTCTTGCCCTGGACGGAGACCGCGCGCCACAGCGTGACCTTCACCTCCTTGACCGAACAGGCGTCCTCCTCGCGCTGGCTCACGATGAGGAAGGCCTTGTCGCCTTCGGTGGCGCGATAGATCTGGTCGTGCCAGCCCTGCTGGTCGAGCGCCTGCTCCATCGCGGTCTGGCAGACGGCGGGCGCCTGCGTGGTCACGTCGGTGACGATGGTGACGGCGCGGCCGTTCATCCAAGTTTTGGTCGCCTTGCTTTGGGCGCTCACCGCAACGGGGAGCGCGAGCAGCAGGGAGAGGGTAACGAGGGAGAATTTCATGGGCCCAGGTATGCCGGAAAACGTCTGAAAGTTGAATACGCCAACTGGAGTAAAGGTTTTCGGGACTTGGCCGGACGGCGACTTCGGAGGTTTTCCGATACCCCCTTCCGCTACGCCAAAAGGAGTAGGTCAGAACCCCTAGCGGTTTTCGCCCGGAAGCGGGTGAAGCGGCGTCCCGTCCGCAAAAGGATAAGGAATCGCATAATTATCCGCATCCAACTGGCCTTAAGTTCCTTGGCGATGCGCCGTTAAGCGGTACGTGACCCCTACCACCCGGATCAGACGCCCGCGCGTGCCTTCCCGGCCCGCATCCGCCCGATGAAGTCTTTCACCATCGGCAAATGGGTGAGCCTCGGGTTCGCCGTGATCATTGTGATTGCGATTGCGGCCGGCGGCTTCACGTGGACGCGCATGGTGGCGATCCGGAAGCAGAGTGAGGGGCTGGCGGAGCGGCATCTGCCGGGGCTCTATTATGTGGGGATCATGAAATCGTCGGTGTCTCAGAACGGCTTCTGGGTCTCCGACTTCCTCAGCCGGACGGATCCGGCCGACCGGGTGGTCGCGGAGCGCGAACTGAAGCGGCTGAGCGACGAGTTTGCCGGCATCGCCAAGGCCTATGAAGCGGCGATCGCCAGCCCACGGGAGCGGGAACTCTTTGAGGCGGTGCGCGACGCGCAGGCGAAGTATCGGGTCGCGCGCAACGAGGCGCTGCGGCTGGCGCGCGAAGGTGACCGACGCGGGGCCGAGGCGCAGTGGCGTGGGCCGGGCACGGACGCGACCGTGGGCTATCTCAAGGCGACGCAGGATCTCGTCGACTTCAACAAGGCGACGGCGGACGCGGCCGGTCGCCACATCACGGCGGTGACGCATTCCGGCGAACGCGGGGCGCTGCTGGCGGCCGCGGCCCTCGTGGTCATGTCGCTGGCGATCGCGACGTTCATCGTGCTGCGCATGCGCCGGCTCGTGCGCGGGCTGAGCTCGACCCTGACGCGGGGCTCCGAGCGGGTGGCGGAGACGGCCGGGCGACTGGCGACCGGAAGCGAGCATTTGGCGGCGGGCTCAAGCCAGCAGGCGGCGGCGCTGAAGCAGACCGATGCGGCGCTGGCGCACATGGGCAACGTGGCGGAGCGCAACGCGGCCAACGCGGCGCGCGCGACCGACATCTCGCGCGAGGCGCGGGTGGCGGCCGACAGCGGCGTGGGCGAGATGCGGGCGATGAACAGCGCGATGGAGGGCATCAAGTCCGCCGGCGACGAGATCGCGAAGATCACGCGCACGATCGACACCATTGCCTTCCAGACGAACATCCTCGCGCTCAACGCGGCCGTCGAAGCCGCGCGGGCGGGCGAGGCGGGCGCGGGATTTTCCGTCGTGGCGGAGGAGGTGCGCGCGCTGGCGCAGCGCAGCGCGGCGGCGGCGAAGGAGACCGCGGGCAACATCGAGCGGACGATCCATCGCACCGAGGAAGGGGTGGCGATCAGCGCCAAAGTGGCCACGCACCTCGAGGCGATCGTGATGAAGGTTCGCGAAGTGGACCAGTTGATCGGCGACGTGAGCGCGGCCAGCGGCGAGCAGCGCGAGGGCGTGCAGCAGATTTACACCGCGATCCGCGAGATGGACCGCGTGGTGCAGCGCAATGTCGAGGCGGCCGGGGCCGAGACCCAGGCGTCCGGCGAGTTGACGGAGCAGGCTGAAATTCTCCGTCGCGGGGTGCACCAGTTGACGGAGCTCTTTGGCGTGGCGGCGGCGGCGGCGCGGGAGCCGGCGCCGGCCGCGAAGGCACCTGCGGGGCCGGTGCCGCCACCGGCGCCGGAGCGCCGGGCAGCGCCCCAGTTGGTGGCGCAATGAGTCCGAGGCCCTGGCGGAGTTAAGGGACGGCGGCGGGACGGGGCTCGCGTTGGGCCGTCACCACTTCGAGGAAGTTCCGGACGAGCGCGGAGTCGTCCGGGCGGCGCCAGATGGCAACGAGGTCGATCGTCGGCGGCGGAGTGGCGTCGATGGGAAGAAAGACGACGCCATCGGCCTGGGGTTTGGCATGACTCGACGCCATGAGGGAGATGGCGCGGCCGCTGGCCACCACGGCGCGGAGCGAGTCGCTGCCGCGCACGAATTCGAGTTCGTTGGGCGCCACGGCGAACCGGGCGAGCAGCGTGCTCACGTTGCGCGCATGGAGGGAGGTGGTGGCGCCCTGCAGGACGACGATCCGGGCGGTGCCGAGTTTTTCCGGGGTGACGGCGGGTTCCGAGGCAAGCGGATGCTGCTCGCTGACCATGGCGCGCACCGGGGCGGAGAACGCGACGGTGTGCCCGATGGCGGCGGGCAGGGTGTAGGGGGCAACGAGGGGGATGAAACCGAGGTCGATGGTGTGATTCTCGAGGGCGGCGAGCTGGTCGGTTTGCTCGAGATCGACCATCGCCAGCTTCACGTCGGGATAGCGGCCGCCGTAGGTGGCGAGATATGCCGGGAGCACCTGACTCATGATGAGGCCGCCGGAGTTGCCGATCACCAGCCGGCCGAGGTAGCCCCTGGCGGCCTCGCGCACGAGTTCCACGGCGCGATCGGCGCGGGTGAGCACGTCGCGCGCCTCGGTGAGGAACACGGCGCCGGGATGGGTCAGGCGCACCTGGGTGGTGGTGCGGTCGAGGAGCTGGAGTCCCAGGTATTGCTCCAGGAGCTTGATCTGCTTGCTGAGCGCCGGAGCGGAGATGTGCAGCCCTTCTGCCGCCGCGCGGAAATTGAGCGTGGAGGCGACGGCGACGAAGTATCGGAGGCGACGCAGATCCATGCCGCGTTCGCGCGCATTCTCCGGGCTGGAAAGTGAAACCGATTGGCGCATGCGGCGGGAACCGTGGGGCAGCCTGCGCCGACGGGGCGGATACGACAAGCGCGCAGCGGCCTTCGTTAACCTGCGGTTCATAGTCCTTAACTTAACGGTCATTCCCAGGTCGCCGCCTTGCCCCTAAACTGGGTACGGCTTCGGGCTGCTTCGGACCTGAGGTCGCATGATGACTTCCCGTTCGCGTCTCACATTTTCTCCCTGGACCGCTCCGCGGACCGGGACCGCTGGTTCCTTCCCGCCGGGCAGGACGGCCGCAGGGGGCGCGTCATGGTAGCGGTCGCTGAGGAGATTGTGCCGGCGCGGGCGGCGGACGTCCATGTCCGCTGGTGTCTGCGCGGCGCGCGGCTGGCAGCGGGCCTGGTGTTGGTGCTGGGCCTTACACCGGTGGTGGCCTGGGTGACGGGATACGACCTGCCGACGCGGTTCCATGCCCAATGGCCGTCGCTCCCGCCGGTCGTCGCTTTGGGCGTGGTGATGCTGGCCGCAGCCGTGGGGCGGCACGCGGAGCAGCGCCGGCGCGCGCGGTTGCCCGCCGTCGGGGCGACGTTGCTCGGGGCGGGCGCGCTGGTGGACTGGGTGGTGGACGGACCGCATGGCGTCTCGCTGGCGGAGACGGCGGGTCTCGCCGGGGTGGGCGTGGCGATGCTGTTGCCGGAAACGTCGATGCGGTGGGTGCGTCTCCGGCAGGGACTCGTGCTGCTGATCGGTTTTGGCTCCCTGGTGGCGCTGAATGGCTACCTTCTCGGCGTCAACCAGCTGCATCCCGTTCCCTTTTTTCGCTCGATGTCGTTGCCGGGCGCACTCGCCTTTGCGCTGGTGGCAACCGGCTATTTCCTGGCCCAGCCGCAGATCGGCTTCATGCGGCTGGTGACGGCGCCGACGGCCGGCGGCCGCCTGCTGCGCCGCATGGTGGTGCCGATCGTGCTGCTGCCGCTGCTGATCAACGGGCTTGAACGGGCGACGGAGCGCTACGGGGTGATCCCCGCGGGTTTTGGCTGGCTGCTCGACGGTGCCATCAGCGTGTACCTGCTGGGCATCGTGGTGTTGCTGACGGCGCGGTCGCTGCACCGCGCCGACGAGGCGCGTCGGACGGCGCTGGAGCAGATGGCGCAAAGCGAGGAACGCTATCGCCGTCTGATCGAGATGTCGCCGGATGCCATCGTCGTGAAGAGCCGGGGCGCGATCGAATACGTCAATCCTGCGGCCGTGCGGTTGCTGGGCGCCACGAGCGCCGGCGAACTCGTCGGCCGGTCGCCGCTTGACTACCTCCATCCCGCCTCGCGGGCCGCGCTGGACCCGAAGCTGTGCTCCTTGCTCGTGCATGGGCAGAGCATCCAGCCAACGGAGCAGCGCATCATCCGCCGCGACGGCGCGGCCTTGGACATCGAAGTGGCGGCGGCGCCGGTCGATTTTCATGGCCGCCGCGTGGCGCAGATGGTCCTCCGGGATCTGACCGAGCGCAACCGCGCGACGGCCGAGGCGCGGCAGCTGCGCGAGCAGCTGGACCTGCTCGTCACCACGGCCCCGATCGTGCTCTACACCGCGCGGCTGGGCGCCTGCGCGGCGCACACGTACGTGAGCCCGAGCGTCGCCGCCATCCTTGGCTACACCCCCGACGAGTTTGTCGACCAGCCCGAGTTCTGGATCAACCACGTGCACCCGGAAGACCGCCCCCGCGTGACGCTCGAGGTCCTGGGCGCAAGTTCGTCCATGGCCACCAGCGTGCATGTGTATCGCTTCGAGGTGAAGGCGGGGGGCTACCGCTGGATCCGCGACGAACGGCGGGTGGTGCCGGAGGCCCGGGCGGGCGAACCGGCGGTCGTGGGCTACTGGCATGACATCACGGAGTCGCGTCGCGCCGCGTCGGCGCTGCGCAAGATCGAGGAGTTGTACCGGACCACCTTTGATTCGGCGGCGGTGGGCGTGATGCACGCGCGCCTGGAAAATCGGCGGATCGTGCGCGTGAACGCCACCTTCACCGCGCTGCTCGGGTACCAGCCCGCGGAGTTGCGGCAGCGCACGGCCGACGAAATCACGCACCCGGACGATCGCGCGGAGGATGCGCGGCAGATGGGGCGGCTCCTGGCGGATGAGATCAAGAGCTACCGTCGGGAGAAGCGGTACGTGCGAAGCAGTGGCGGGTCGGTGTGGGTGGAGGTGACGGTGTCATTGGCGCGCAACACGCAGGGGCGGCCGACGCACGTCATTGCCGTGTGCATCGACATCAGCCAGCGGCGCGAACTCGAGGCCCAGCTCCGGCAGTCGCAGAAGATGGAGGCGGTGGGCCAGCTGGCCGGCGGCATTGCGCATGACTTCAACAACATCCTCACCGCGGTCCAGGCCAACGCCCAGCTCATCGCGATGGACCCGACGCTGCCGGAGGCGGTGCAGACCTCGACGCACGATATCGATCGCGCGGTCCGGCGCGGCGCCGGCCTGACGCGCCAGCTGCTGATGTTCAGCCGCCGGCAGGTCATGCAGGTGGAGCTCGTGCAGGTGGGCGAGGCGCTGACCAATCTCGCGGGGATGTTGCACCGGCTCCTCGGCGAACAGATCCGCCTGACCGTGGTGCCCACGCCGGCCGCGGTCGCGGTCAATGCCGACCGCGGCATGCTGGACCAGGTGATCATCAACCTGGCGGTGAATGCCCGGGACGCAATGCTGCCGGCCGGGGGTGAGCTGCGGGTGACGGTCACAACCGAGACCTTTGCGGCCACGCAGACGCGCGGGAATCCCCCGGGCGCGTATGTGTGTATTGCCGTGGCCGACACGGGCTGCGGCATTCCGGCCGACATCCTGCCCCACATCTTCGAGCCCTTCTTCACCACCAAGAGCGCGGGCCGGGGGACCGGTCTGGGCCTGGCGACGGTTTTCGGCATCATCAACCAGCACCACGGTTGGATCACGGTGGAGACGGAATCCGGCCGCGGCTCGGTCTTTCGGGTGTACCTGCCCGCGGCGGCCGCGACGGCTCCGGCGGCCCCGGCCGTCGCAGCCCAGACCTCCCCGGTACGCGGCGGCGGCGCGACGATCCTCGTCGTCGAGGATGAAGAGGCGGTGCGCACGATCACGGTGACGCTGCTGCGCCGGCACGGCTTCAATGTCCTGGCCGCGGTGGACGGCGCGAGCGCGCTCGCGATGTGGAACACGCACCGTGCCGCGATCGACCTGCTGATCACCGACGTGGTGATGCCCGGAGGAATCACCGGGCCGGAGCTGGCGAACCGACTCCAGTTGGAACGCCCCGAACTGCCGGTGCTGCTGATGAGCGGCTACAACCCGGAGCAGGCCGGCCGGTTGTTGAGTCTGCCGGAGCGG
Organism: Opitutus sp. ER46; assembly: GCF_003054705.1. Lineage (NCBI taxonomy): Bacteria > Pseudomonadati > Verrucomicrobiota > Opitutia > Opitutales > Opitutaceae > Opitutus > Opitutus sp. ER46. The sequence goes on along the minus strand of NZ_QAYX01000019.1, from coordinate 407,875 downwards.
CAGGCGTTCCTGGCCAAGCCTTTTGAGGTGCCAGCGCTGCTGGCCCGCATCGATCTGCTGCTCCGTAGCGACCGGCCGGGCGCGGGCGGTCGGCTGGACGACTGGCTCAGGAACGCGGCGGTGCGGGGGGACGGCTCCGGCTGACAACCTGCGCCAGCGCGTCGACGAGGTCACAGAGAGGCGCGGCGACCTTGCCGCGCTGCCAGGAGACCAGCATTTCCCACTTTGCGTCCACGAGCGGTAGTTCGCGAAAGACGACGCCCGGGGCCCCGGGCCGCAGGTCGTACTTGGGCACGGTGGTCACGAGGTTGTCCGAAACCACGAGCGCGAGCGCATGCCCGATGCTTTCGCCGACTTCGCCGAACCGCGGCCGAAAGCCGGCCTTGCGGCAGAGCTGGGTGAGCCAGCGCTCGTAGCCCGGAATGTCGGAGTCAGGCACGCGCACGAAGGTCTCGTCGCGGAGATCGACGAGCCGCAGCGGCGCCTTCCGGGCCAGCGGGTGCTCCTCGGACAGGACGACCTCGAGCGGCAGCGTGCCGACCGAGCGCAGGTAGAACTCGCGGCCGAGCGAGCGGTCGACCTCGCCGATGAAGGCGACGTCGAGCTGGCCGGCGCGCAGGGCGGCGAGCTGTTCGCCGGGAGAGAGGTCGCGCAGGGTCACCTTGACGGCCGGGTGCTGCTGCCGAAACACGCGCAAGGCCGGGCTGAGGTGGCTGGCGGCCATGGACCCGAGATAGCCCACGCGGATGGTCGAGGTCTTGCCGCGGGCCAGCTTGCCGACCTCGGTGAGGAGCTCGTTGAGCTGGTCGAGCAGCGGGGGCATGCCCAGCAGGAGTCGCTGGCCGGCGGCGGTCAGCGCGACGCCGGCGTGCCCCCGCTCGAAAAGGCGGCCGCCAATCTCGTGCTCGAGCACCTGCATCTGGCGGGTGAGCGTCGATTGCGAAACGCGCATGCGCTCGGCGGCCTTGCTCAGGCTGCCCAGCTCGGAGATCAGCACGAAGGACCGGAGCAGGTCGGTGTTCACGCCGGCCACCATGGGCGGCCGGCGCGGCGGGGCAAGCCGCGCGATGCGCGCGACGCATGGCTTGGCCCTGCCGGGGGGCAGGCTCAGGACTCGGATTCGTCCGCGTCGCGCCACCGGATCAGCTTCAGGTCATAGACACAGACGCTGTAGAGCACCGGCACGAGCAGCAGGGTCACGAAAGTCGCGGCGGTGAGCCCGCCGATCTGCGCGTAGCACAGCGGCTGCCAGAGCGGCCCGCCATGCAGCGCGAGCGGGAACAGGGCCAGCACGGTGGCGGCGACGGTGATCATGACCGGGCGGAGCCGGATGATCCCGGCGTCGACCAGCGCCTGTTCCAGGGGTTCACCCTCCTCGCGTTTGTCTTCGATGCAGTCGAACAGCACGATGACGTGGCTGACGATCACGCCGACGAGGCTCGCGATGCCCATGAGCGCCATGAAGCCGAAGGGCGTGCCCATGACGGCGAGCGCGGCGATCGAGCCGACGACACCGAACGGCACCGCCGCAAACACCAGCAGCGGTTTGACGGCGTGGTTGAACTGCAGGACCAGCGCCAGGAAGATGGCGCCCACGGAGATGGCCATCGCGGTGCCGAGGTCCTTGAAACCGCGGACCTGTTTGGCCTGTTCCCCGCCCACCACGAGACGGTAGCCTGGGGGCAGTTCCCGCTGGAACTGCGCCAGTTGCGGTTTCACCGCCTTCAGAATCTGCGAAGCGAGCGCGCCGGGAACGGGCCGGGCCACGACCGTGATGGTGCGGAACCGGTCGCGCCGCTGGATGCGTTGCGTCTCGAGTTCGGTGGCGAGACTCGCCACCTGGGCCAAGGGCAACTTCTGCGGCCCGTGGACTGAGTAGACGTACAGGTTATCCAGGTCCGACAGTCGGGAGCGGTCGTCCGAGCGCAGCCGGGCCACGACTGGGATCCGGCGGTCGCGTTCGCGCAGCTCCGTCAGCGGACGGCCGTTGAGCGCGGCGCCGACGGACACCGCGATGTCGGCGTGCGTGAGCCCGGCGAGGTTGGCCCGCTCGGCGTCGATGTGCAGGCCGAGTCCGATCGTCTCGGGCTGCCAGTCCGTGTGGACCAGCGCCGCCTGCGGCACAGCCTGCAGCATGTTCTCCACCCGCCGCGCGAGCGAACGCAGCATGGCCAGATCCGCGGCGCTCCGCTCGGGACCCGGGTCGACCAGGCTCGAGATCATGATCTCGACCGGGAACTCGACGGGATTGGTCTGCAGTTGCTTCACCTCCACGCGGGCGCCGGGCACCTGGGCGGCGAGTGCGGTCTGGAGCTTGCCCGCCAGCGTGGGCATCAGCTCCTTGTCTTCGATCTGGACGATGATCTGGCCGTAGTTCGGCTGCTGGATCTCCGGCGAGATCGAGAACCAGAAGCGCGGGGCGCCGACGCCGACGAAACTCGTCAACGAATGCAGCACGGTCGCTTCGCCCCGGCCGGTTTTCCCGGCCACCTCGCGGGCGCAGACTTCCTGGATGACGCGTTCCGCCTCCTGCACGGCGACGTTGGTGGAGCGGACGGAGGCGTTGTTGGGCAGCCGCACATCGATTGTGGAGAGGTACTGGACGTCGTCGGGGAAGAAGAGCGTGCGCAGGTTCGCCATCATGACGGCGCCGAGGACCAGGAGGGGAATCGAACCGGCGAGAACCTGCCAGCGGTGCCGGATCGACCATTGCGCCAGCCGGGCGTAGCGGCCGTAAAGGCCGTGCTGCCGACGCTCGGCGACCGTCGGCTCGGGCCGACGTGGCGCCCGGAGCAGCAGGCGCCCGAGAAGCGGAACGAAGGTCATGGCGACGATCAGCGAGGCGAAGAGCGAACAGGCCATCACGACCGGCAGGCTGTAGAGGAATTCACCGGTCGCGCCCTTGATCAGGAGGAACGGCAGGTAGGCGACCACGTTGGTGATGGTCGCGAACAGGATCGCTTTCGCGAGCTTCGTGGGCCCGCGCCAGGACGCCTGCGTCGGCGGCAATCCGTCCGCCAGCCCGCGCTTGATCGCATCCCCGGCCACGACGGGGTTGTCGACCAACAAGCCCAGCGCGACGATCAGCGACCCGATGGAGATCTGCTGGAGGTCGATCCCGAGGAGCGACATCAGCCCGAACGTCATCGCGAGGGTGATGGGCATGGACAGCGCCATCAGGAGGGCGGACCGCCATTCCCAGAAGCCGATGAGGGCGACGAACACGACGAGTGCGATGGCCTCGTAGAGCGCGCCCATGAACAACTCGATGTTCTCGCGTACCTGGCGCGGCTGGTCGGAGGTCCGCACCACCATCAGGTCTTGCGGCAGGATGTGGCGGAGGGCCGCGAGCCGCTGATCGACCTCCGCGCCGAAGGTGGCGATCTGTTCGCCCGCCCGCATGAACACGGCGACGGTCACGGCGCGGGACCGATGCCAGGCGCCGTGCGTGTCCTTCCAAGTGTGGTAGTTGAGCGTCTGCGCCGGCACCTGGTAGGCGCGGCTGATTTCGGCGAGATCGCGGAGATAGACCGGGTTGCCATCAGCGCCGGCGGCCACGAGCACCGCGCCAATGTCGTCGGCGGACGCGAATTCCCCGGTGGGACTGAGGTACACCCATTTGCCACCGGCTTCGATCATGCCGCTGGCCGTGGCGATGTTCCGGGCCTGCAGGAGCTCGGCCAGCCGGGCGGGTTGCAGACCCAGCCCGGCGAGACGTTCCTGCGCGTAATCGATGTAGACGCGCTCCGGCAGCACGCCGGTGCGCTGGTACTTGGCGGCCTGCGGCACGCCCGCCAGCGAGCGGGCGATGAGGTCGCTGAACTCGTCGAGCTCGCGGTAGCTGTACTTGTCGCCGGCCACGGCCTGCAGGCGCGCCTCGATCTCGGCGGGATCGCGTATGATCGCGGGGCCCCAGGCGTCGGGATGGATGTCCCCCGCCTGAATCTCGTCCTCGAGGTACCGGTTGATGTAGGCGCGAATCTGGTCGTCGGTCTGGGTCGACGCGCCGTCCACGCCGACGAATCCGGCGGCGGAGAAGAGGCGCGGTTGGCGGAAGATGCCGTCGCGTTCGGCGCGGCGAACAAAGCGCTCGAGCCCGCGCCGGACGGCGTCGGCCGGCATCGAGGTGGGGAAGCTGTAGACCGCCGCGACATGGTCGGTCGGATTGCCGGCGTTGGTGCGGACCTCCGCGAGCGCGGCGCCGACCTGCCGGGCCCGAAGGGCAATCTCGACCGCGTCGACCGGCGGGCTCGCGATCGTCAGCATCATGGCCGAGGTGTCGCCAAAATCGCTGACGAACTGGATCGGGCCCGCGCCGGCCGGGAGCCGGCTGTTGAGGCTGTCGAGCTTCAGGCTGATGTCGCTGAACTCCTTCTTGGTATCGCGGACATTCTCCGCCAACTGCACGTGGACAATGGACAGGCCGGGCAGGCTGACCGAGCGGATGCCGTAAGCGTGCGGCGCAGCGGGATGGAGCGCTGAACTCTCGGCAATCTTGGCCTCCACCACGCGCGTGATCTGCTGCTCGACCTCGGCGGCGGACACGCCGGGCCAGGCGGTCACGGCGACGGCGAGACGGACCGGAATGTCCGGATCCTTGCGCTGGGGCATCGCGTGGTAGCCGTACCAGCCCCAGAGAAGGGTGGCGACGAGCAGGACCCAGGCGATGTGCCGGTGCTCGACCGTGAAACGGGCGGCGTTGTGCGTCTGCGACAGACGCTCGGGATCGGGACGATGGGCCATGGCGGGGAGAGGCGCCGAGGGTCAGGGCACGATGGCGACGGTCGCCCCGTCGTGCAGGTCGGTCACGCCGACGGCGACGATGGCATCGGCGGGGGTGAGCCCGTGGCGCACGACCAGCCGGTTGCCCACCGTGGGACCAAGGGTGACGGGGCGCTCGCGGACGATGCTGCGGCCCTGGTTGGTTTCGACGACGAAGACGGCAAAGCCGTCCGCCGCGGTGGATGATCGCACCAGGGCGGAAAGCGGAATGGTGAGTTGCGCGGCCGTCGGGCCGGCGTGGTTGAGGATGACGGTGGCGACGAGCCCCGGTTTGAGTCGGCCGTCGACGTTGGCGATCAGCGCCTCCACCGCGAACAAGCGCGTGCGGGCGTCGGCGGCGGCGGCCACGGCACTGATTTCCCCGGGAAATGATTCGGGCTGCGAGGCGGTGCTCAGCGTGATCCGGTCACCCGCGTGGAGGCGGCCCACCACGGTGTCGGCGACGGCGAACACCACTTTCAGCGTGCGGGTGTCGGCGACGACGAACGCCGGGGTGGCGGGCCCGACGAGGGCGCCGACCTCCACCTGCCGTTGCACGACCCGGCCGGGAAACGGCGCGCGCACGACGCTGTCGTGACGGGCACTGCCGGCCTGGGCGAGCACCGCCCGGGCGCTTTTCAGGGCGGCGGCGCTCGCGTCACGCTGGGCTTTGTAGGCGTCGAACTGGACCTGGGTGAGGCTGGTCGCGGCGAACAATCGCTCGGCGCGATCGAAGTCGGCGGCGGCTTTCTCGGCGGCGGCCTGGGCCTGGCCAACGACGCCTTCGGCCTGGGCGAGTTGGTCCGCATAGTCCTGCTGTCGGACGGTGGCCAGCGGTTCGCCGGCGGCGACGACATCGCCGACCTCAATCGGGCGGGCCGCACCGCGGGCGTCGATGCGCTGCGCGATGGACTCGACGTAGCCGCCGGTGCGAAAGACGAGCGTCACCTGGCTTTGTGCCGCCAGCGTCGCGGCGAAGCGCAGTTCCGGCACCTCCTCGGTGAGGACGGGCGTGACGACGCGCACCGGCGTGGGCGCGGGCGGGGCGGGCGTCCGGCGGGAGCAGCCGGCGGCGGCGAGCGTGAGCGCGGCGAGGAGCATCCGGGACGCGGGAGCAAGGCGGAGGAACGGGCGGTGCATGGTTCAGTCCTGGCCGATGGCGTTTTCGAGTTCGGCCTGCGCGGTGAGGACGGCGAGGAGCGCCTGTTGGCGGCGGCTCTGGGCGGCCTCGGCGGCGGCCTGCTGCTGGAGCAGGTCCTTGCGCAGGGCAAAATTCTGCTGGAAGGCGTTGAGGGCGACGCGGAGCTTCTCCTGCTCGGCGGCGAGCTGCAGGTCGGCGCTGCGGAGCGCGAGCCGCGTTTCCTCGAGCTGCCGGTACTTTGCCCCCACCTCGACCAGGACGCGGGCCTCGGTGTCGTTGGCGAGGTTATCCGCCTGGCGGAGCGCCTTCTTCGCGATGGCGACCTCGCGGCCGCGCCGGCCCCAGTCGAACACGTCCCACTGCGCCATCACGCCCGCGCTGGTGACCTCCGAGGGCAGGACGTCGCTGGTGTTGGCGCGCACATGGCTGACGACGAGGTTGACGTCGGGGATGTACTCGGCGCGTTTTTCGCGGCGGGTGAGCTCGGCGTAACGCACGCCGAGGCGGGCTTGCTGGAGTTCCGGCCGGTGTGCGAGGGCCTGTCGGCGCGCGTTGGCGAGAGAGGGGGCGGCGGGCACCTCCGTCACGGGAACGACGGTGAATTCGGTGGCAAGATCGCGGCCGAGGAGGACGTTGAGCTGTTCGCGCTGCGTGACGAGTGCGTCCCGGGCCTGGGCGGCCCGCGCTTCGGCGTCCGCGAGGCGTGCCTGTACCTCGAGCAGGTCACCCGGGAGCGCGGCGCGTTCCGTCACGGCCTGTCGCGTGATGCGTTCGAACTCGCGGGCGAACTCGACCGCGGCTTCCGCCGCCAGGACGGCGCCCTGTGTCTGGACGATGCCGTGGTACGTCCGCTTCACCTGCAGGTCCGTGGCCTGTTGCTGGGCGCGCAGCCGTTCGGCGTCCACCTTCCGGCCGATCTCCGCCTGGCGTACCTTGAGGCCGACCTTGTACTGCTGGGAGACGGGTTGGGTGAGGAGGGCGACGCCGGCGAGCAGGGATTCGCGCGGGCTGCGGATGACGGTGTCGGTGGCCGGCACCGGCCCGAGGTAGTTGTACACGCCGAAGGCGCCCTGCGGGAAATGGAAGTCGAGAGGCGAAAGGAGATGGCTGCCGATTCCGTAGGCCTGGAGCTGGGGGTAGCGGTAGCTGCGGGCGGCGGCGGCGCGGTCCCCGGCAATCTCCACGGCGAGCGCGGCATTCTGGACCTGCCGGTTGTGCGCGCGGGCCAAAACGAGGGCGTCGGACAGGGGCAGCGGGGCCGGGGCGGCGACGAGCGGGAGGACCGCGGCCAGCAGGAGGATGCCGGCGAGTCGTACGCCCACCGTGGCGGGGGCCGCCGACGGTTCATCCGCGCGGACGCACGAAGGGCGGCGCGAAGGCGGGAGGCGCGGCGGGAAGGTGTCGGAGGCGGGCATCGGGAACGGCGATCAGCGGTGAGAATCTGCGATCATACCAGCCCGCCGGGCGGCGAGGAACGACTTAGATGTTGCCACGCTGGTAACCGGAAACTACCAGCAACGCCGAAATGGAACTGCGGCACCTGCGGTACTTTGTGGCGGTGGCGGAAGCGCTGAGCTTTCGGCGGGCGGCGGAGCGGCTGCGGGTCGCGCACCCGGCACTGAGCAATCAGATCCGCGATCTGGAGGACGAGTTGGCGGTGCGGCTGCTCGACCGGAACACCAGCCGGGTGCGGTTGACGGATGCCGGTCGCGTCCTGCTCGAGGAGGCGCGCGCGGTGCTCCGGCGGACCAGCGTTCTCGCGCAGGTGGTGCGGGAGGCGGGCGCGGGCCGGTCGGGCCGGCTCGCCGTGGGAAACGTGGGGCCGATCTCCGCCACGTTCATGCCGGCCGTGCTGCTGGCGTATCGCGAGCGGTTCCCCCAGGTCGAGGTGATGCTGCACGAGATGGATCTGCCGGATCAGATCGCCGGGCTGGACGACGGCACACTGCAACTCGGGTTCACGATGCGCCCGGCCGCTGAGATCCCGCCGCGGCTTGACCACGTTCTGGTGCTCCGCACCCCGGTGTGTGCCCTGGTGGGGCGCCGCCATCGGCTGGCCGCGCTGCCCCGGATCACGCCGGCGGATGCGCAGGCGGAGGTCATCTTGTGCGTCGGAACCGGTCCCCGGTTTCCGGGCCATGCCGAGCGCGTGATCGCCGCGTTTGAGGCCAACGGGCTGCCGGCCCCGAAGATCCGCCGGGTGAACAGCTCCGCCGCGCTCTTTACGCTCATCGCAGGCCATCAGGGCATCGCGTTCATGCCGGCGTTACCCGGCCTGCCGCCGTCGTCCGAGATCGTGGTCCGGCCGGTGAAGCAGGTGCGGCCGGAGGTGAGATTTGAGATGCACGCGGTGTGGCGTCGCGGCGACGGATCGGCGCTCGTGCGCAACTTCATCGAAGTGCTGAAGCGGACGATTCGCGTCCGGCCCCAACTGCGGGACGGCGCCGCGAACCCCGCCGGCTAGGCGCCGAATTCGACCCAGGCGTCGCGGAACCAGACGAGCGTTTCCCAGCGCGTGCGAATCGAGGTGTTGCAGCTCGCGGAGAGCATGAACCGGTGCCGGTACGGCTGGAGCCGGCGGAGGAGTCCCTCCACGTAGCGGCGGACGTCGTCCCGGGTTTGCAGCCGCTCTGTTTCCATGGCGCTGATGCCGCCCGTGATGATGAGCCGGTCACCCGCGAGTTGCAGCGCCTCGTCGAGCTCCACGTTGCCGAGCGGCGGAAACGCGACGCCTTCGAGCCCGTCCACGCCGAGCGAGGCGACCAGAGGCAGGATGGCGCGCTGGTGGCCGCAGGCGTGAATGAAAAAGGTGGCACCGGCCGCGTGGCAGAGTTCGCTGGCGCGCTGGTAGAACCGGGCGGAGTACTGCTCGAGGTAGTGCGGCGGGTGGAAGGCCGCGTCGAGGTTGTCCATCGCGATCATCGACGGCACCCCCGCGGCCAGCATCTGGCGCACGAGGTCGAGCTGGGCCTCTTCATGGGCGTCCATCCACGCCCGGCAGCGTTCCGGATGATCCTGCAGAAGGAAGACGGCGTTGTCGGCGCCGGCGGCGAGGTGGAGGAGCTTCAGCGGGCTGTAAAGTTCGCCGGGATGGATGAACCCGGCGTCGCCGACCCGCGCCTGCCATTCGGCGTACGCGGTCGCGTCGAAGCGCCAGCGGCGGGCGTGAACCAGGGCGTCGAAGGCGTCGAGGCCGGCCTCGGAGCCGTCGAGGAGGAAGGCCTCTTGGACGAGCGTGGACTCCGCGAACACGTAGCGCTGCCGTTCCGTCAGCGGGCCGCGTGGGGTGTGGTACGTGCGTGTGATGACCCGGTCGCGATCATCGCTGGCGGCTTCCTCCTGGCGGGTGGTGCCGGGAGCGAGTGTTTCCTGGGCGAGGCCGCCGAACCAGCAGGACTGCTGGTCGCAGTAGGCGTTGCGGCTGAAGACGTCGAGGCCGAGGTGGCGGATGAGGTCGAGCTGATCGCGGCAGCCGGCGAGTTCCGGCGGCAGGAGCCGGTGGTTGAGATGATGGGCGAACCACTGCCAGTAGTTGGGCGCATAGACGAAGCGCGCGGGCGGCTGGCGGCGCAGGACGGACTCGATGCAGGCGCGGGGCGAAGCGGGCATGGTCGGCGGCCGGGCGGATCAGGCGAGTTGCGTGCCTTCGAGGAACGGCTGGCCGGCGCTGAGCCGTTCGAGGTTCTCGCCGGTGACCTGCGCGATCTGCGTCAGCGCCTCATGCGTGAGGAATGCCTGGTGCGAGGTGATGAGGACGTTGGGAAACGTGAGCAGCCGGGAGAGCTCGTCGTCCTGCAGGACCTGGCCGGAGAGATCCTCGTAGAACACGCCCGCCTCTTCCTCGTAAACATCCAGGGCGACGCCGCCGACCCGATGGTTCTTGAGCGCCTGGATCAGTGCGCCGGTGTCGATCAGCTTGCCGCGGCTGGTGTTCAAGATGGTGACCGTGGGCTTCATGAGCCCGAGGGTGCGCTCGTTGACCAGGTGGTGGGTTTCCGGGGTGAGCGGCGTGTGCAGGCTGAGGATGTCGCTGGCGCGCAGCACCTCCTCGAGGCTGGCGTAGCGGATGCCGCGAGCCCGGGCCCACGCCTGGTCGGGGTAGAGGTCGTACGCGAGGACGCTGACGCCGAAGCCCTGCAGGATCTCGGCGGTGATGCGGCCAATCTTGCCGGTGCCGATGATGCCGGCGGTCTTGCCGTGCAGGTCAAAGCCGACGAGCCCGGCGAGGGAGAAGTTGAGTTCGCGCACCCGGTTGTGGGCGCGGTGGATCTTGCGGTTGAGCGTGAGCAGGAGGGCCACGGTGTGCTCGGCGACCGCGTGCGGGGAGTAGGCGGGCACGCGGGTGACGGTGATCCCGAGTTCCTTGGCGGCGGCAAGGTCGACGTTGTTGAAGCCGGCGCAGCGCAGCGCCACATGCCGGACTTCCTGGCGGCGGAGAATCTCGAGGCAGGCGCGGTCGACGCGGTCATTCACGAACACGCAGACCGCGGCGGCGCCGCGTGCGATCGGAGCAGTTTCGGCGTCGAGGCGAAACTCGTGAAACTGCAGGGCCTGGCCCGGGTGGGCCGCCTGCTGGAGATAGCTGCGATCGTAGCTGCGCGCATCGAATACCGCGATGTGACTCATGGCGGCGAAGATGGGGCGGCCATGGGGGTGCGCAATGCTGCGCTTGCCTGACGGGCCGAGTGGCGCCTGGCCGATGGCTGGAAAGTCGCGGTGACGGCCTAGTTCGCCGGACCGGCCAACGACCAGACGAGGCAGGAGCCGTCGCGCCGGTCGGGCTTGGGCCCTGGCGAGTCGGCAACCAGGCCGCCATCGGGATGCAGGCGCACGTGGCGATGCGTCACGAGCGAAAGGAGGTTGAGGTCACCATAGACGTTCTCGGTCCACTGGAATGTTTCGGCGTCGCCCGGCGGTCCGGCCCGCAGACTGATCTGCGGGTCGCCGGATTGGGCGACCGAGAGGAAACGTTCGCCGGCCTGGAACGCCACGCGCCCGAGCCCGCGGTCGATCACCTTGAACGTGGTTGCGTCGCCGACGCGGACCGGCAGACCGCCACCATAGATGACGAACGAGATGGTCCGATCCACGGGGATGGGCCGCATCAAGCCGCGCGGGTGCGGTTGGTCCACGGTGAACGCGTCGAAGTCGGCGTGGCCGCCGTCCGGCCCGAGGCGGTTGTAGGCGAAGAGCGCATAGCGCACGCCCTGAAAGGTCTTCAGTTGAAACACCATCGTGAACTCGCCGCCGATGGGCGTGAACGCGTGGCCGTCGGTGCTGTAGCTGAACGCGGCCTTTTCGGTGAGGAAGTCGCAGTGCGCGCGGAGCCAGACGCGGGACGTGGCGAGCGGGACCGTGGTGGTCTTGTCGGCGAGCTGGTCGTACTGGGCGAGCACGAGGCCGGACGCCTCGCGGCGCACACCGAGCCAGGCGTAGGGCAGGTTGAGCAGGGCGAGCCCGGCGACGTCGCCGGGGGCGAGGGCGCTCGCATCGAGGATCGTCGTGGGCGTCGAGCTTGGGCCGATGGCTCGCTGCGTGAGGGTGTTGCGCGCCCACCAGAAATCGGCGGCGGGCAGGGCGTGCAGCCGGAGAAACCCGGGGCGTTCGGTGAGCGACCACCGCGCGTTCACGGGCAGATGGTTCCACTGCCAGACGTTGGCCAGGGCGGGAGCGGAGAAGTCGTCGTCGCGCTGATACGGTGCGGTCGGCGGCGAGACGTGACCGGTGTTGGGCTTCACCCAGGTGCGCGGGGTGCGCTTGAGGTTGCCCGGCAGGCCGAAGTACGGCCAGCCGTCCTGCCAGGTGATCGGGGAGAGGCAGGTGAGGCGGCCGACCGAGTTGTAGTCCATCATCGAGAAGCCCCACCACTCGCCGGCGGGCGTGTCGACGATGCCGCCTTGATGCAGCGACATGCGGCCGCGGTCATCGGTGTTGCCGGGCACGATCTGGAAGGGCGGCTTCTGGCCGCGCAGCCGGTTGCCTTCGGCGAGCCCGAAATCCTCATCCATGCTGATGGCGGGATTGACCTCATACGGCCCTTCCGGACGGTCGGCGCGGGCGCAGGGCATGCGCATGCGCCCCTCGAACCAGGCGCTCAGGATGTAGTATTTGCCATTGAGCTTGTAGAAATGGCAGCCCTCGCCGATGCCCGAGCCCTTCTCGATGATCACGCGCTCGGTGCCGGGGACGACGTCGGTGAGCTCCTCGTTGAGCTGCGCAAGGTGGATTCCCTGGTATCCCCAGATCACGTACACCTTGCCGTCGTCATCGAAGAGGACGGACAGGTCGTGGAACGTGCGCTTCATGCGCGTGTGCGTCCACGGGCCGGCGGGATTCGTGGCGCGGAATAACTGGGTGCCCTGGCGGTTGATGTTGGAGAAGATATAGAACGTACCGCGGTGGTGGCGAAAACTGGGGGCCCAGATGCCCTGGCCGTAGATCTCGCGTCCCTCCTCGAGCCGAAATTCGGGGCCCAGGTCGAGCCGGTCGAAGACGTACGTGAGCAGCCGCCAGTTCACCAGATCGCGGGAGTGCAGCACGGGCAGGCCGGGCTGCGCGTGCATGGTGGTGCCGGTGAGATAATAGTCCTCGCCGACGCGGATGAGGTCGGGGTCGGAAAACTCATCGTAGAACAGCGGGTTGGTGTACGTGCCGTTCCCGTTGTCGGGCATCCAGGTGGCGGCATGGGCGCACAGCGCAAGCAGGCAGGCGGCGAGGGCGACGAGGGGCTTCATCGGAGGGAAAGCAAAAGTGAGAGTGAAAGAGGGGGAATCGAGGGGAGGGGTCGCGGAGGCGGGCTCGTCCGCAGAGGGGGTGAGGTGGAGATATGGCACGGCGGTGGCGGAAGGGAAGCTCCCGGGGCGCGTGACCGTGAGGGGGGGCGGGATGTCTCCGGCTCTTACTCTTACTCTTACTCTTGCTCTTGCTCTCTCTCCGCGATTCCCCGCGGGCGTACCAGCTGGCGATGGAGAGTAAGAGAAAGAGAAAGAGGAAGAGTAAGAGGAAGAGGAGGAGGGTGCCGGGGAGCGGCCGGCTTGCCATGGCCGGGTGAGCTGGGCTGTGTTGGGCGGATGCGAGTTGGGTGGACGTGCCTTTTGGTGATGACCGTGGCGACCCTGGCGGGATGGGGAGCGGGGACGGTCGCGGGCACGGGGACGACTCCCGCGACGGCGAAAGACCTGGCGGCGGTGGGATCGGACGATGTGGTGGTTGCGGCCCCAGAACTGCAGGCGGCGGCAGAACGCGGCGAATCGGCGGCGCAGTTCGTCCTCGGCTTCTTTTGCGATGTCGGGGTGGGCGTGCGGCTCGATCATGAGCGGGCGCGGGCGCTGCTGCAGGCGGCGGCGGAGCGGGAGCCGGCGGCAAGGGCGTACCTGAAGTGGAAATACGAGAGCGGCTTCGGGCTGCCGCAGGCGGATGAGAGCGCGGCGGACCGGCTGGCGACGCGGGCTGGTGATCTCGCGTTGCCGGGAGCCTTGCGGCGCTGGGCGGAAGTCGACGCGAACCGCGTGCGGCCGCGGTTTGGCCGGGTGCTGCTGTGGATGATGGACCGGGCGGCGGCGGAGGACGTCGTGGCGCAGCTCAACCTGGCCGATGTGTACCTCGCGGAGGAGTGGACCAAGCCCGATGCAGCGCAGCACCTCTACTGGCTCGGAATGGCCGCGGAGCGGGGCTCGCCAGAGGCGCTGGAGCGGATGGCCGCGTATTACGACGAAGGCCGGTTGGTGGCGCGCAACCCCGGCCGGGCCCTGGAGTTTCGCCGCCGTGCCGCCGAGTTGGGCCGGGTGACCGCTCAGCTGACGTTGGGCCGCCAGTACCGCGACGGCCAGAGCGTGGCGTCGGACCTGGTGGTGGCGGCAACGTGGCTGGGACGGGCGGCGGCGCAGGGTGATCTGCGGGCGACGGTCGAGCTCGCTGCGCTCCGACGCCAAGGTGGGCCGGGTCTGCCGGTCGATTATGCCGCGGCGTTGACGCTGTTGCGGCGCGCGGTGGACCGCGGCGACCCGGCGGCGATGTGCGATCTCGGCGCCATGTTGCGGGAGGGCCAGGGGACGCCGGTCGATGCGGCGGCGGCGGCGGCGCTTTACGCGCGCGCGGCGCAGGCGGGCTACGCTTATGGGGCCGACGTCCTGGGCTGGATGCACGCCCGAGGAGAGTTGGGCGCGCCGGATATGCGGCAGGCGCGGGAGTGGTACACGCGGGCGGCGGAGGCGGGGAACCGCCACGCCATGAGCCAGCTCGGCGTGCTGTGGCGCGACGGCCAGGGCGGGGAGAAGGACCTTGCGCGGGCGAAAGCGTGGTTCGAGCAGGCCGCGCGGCAGGGCGACACGAACAGCCAGGTCCAGCTCGGGCTGATGCTGCGGAATGGCCTGGGCGGCGAGGTCGACTTCGAAGGAGCGCTGGAGTGGTTTCGGCAGGCGGCAAAGAATGGCGCGCCGGAAGGCAGTGCACAGATCGGCTTCCATCATCTCTTCGGGCTCGGCGTGCCCCGGAGCATGACCCAGGCGCTGGCGCACTTCGTGGCGGCGGCTCGGGAGTGGGACGATCCCTGGCTGAAACGCCATTTCCGGATGGCCGTTGCGGCGGTCGAGCCGGAGGAGCTCGAGCCAGTTCACACCTTGCTGCAAACGGCGCTGGAAGATCCGCGGCTGATGCTGCTGTCGGGCCCGTTGCCGGAGCTTGGTCTCGACGTGCTCCAATCCGGTCCGGATGGGCTGCGCGATGCAAGTGCGGCGCGGGCGTTGCTCGCGCGGATGCGGGCATCGCGGCGGCCGCAAGCCGCGCTCACCATTGCGTGGTATGCCTTCCTCGGCGCGGGCATGCCGTACGACCTTGGCGTCGCGCGAGCGGCGCTGGCGCAGGGCGCGGCACGGCAACCAGAGGAGGCACGGCGGCTGCACGCGGTGATCGAGAGCGTGGCGGCGGAGACGCCGGTGGCGCGGGCGGCGGCGCGGGCCGAACTGCATGCGCTGGCGGACGCCGGGGACGTGGACGCCGCGCGCGCCCTGCTGCCGCGGCTGATCACCGGCGTGGGCGACAGCTACGATCTCGCGAGCGCCCGAAAATACTACGAGCTGGTGAGGGCGCCGACGCGCTCGCGTGCGACGCCGACCTTCATGCAGTTCGTCGCGCAGTTTGGCCGGAAGCAGAACGTGCCCGACGAGGTGGAGCTTGGCCGCCGCCGGGCCGAGCTGAAACGCGAGCGAGGCGACGCGCCGGCAACGGTGGTGTATCGCACGGAGCCCACGTACCCGATCGACCTGCGGCGGGTGGGCGGGGCGGGTGAGGCGACGGTAAACGTGAGCGTCGATGCCAGCGGCCGGCCGACGGCGGTACGCTGCGTGGCGGCGTCACACCCCCTGATGGCGCGGGCGGCGGAGGCGGCCGTGCTGGAGTGGCGCTTTGCCCCGGCCCTCCGGGCGGGAGTCCCGGTGGCCTCGGAGCTAGTCGTGCCGCTGATGTTTTCCGACCCCGAAGCAATCGTGGGACGATAACGTATGCGCATCTTCATCACCGGGGCGTCGGGACTTTTGGGCGCGGCGTTGGCCGCCGCAGCGGCGCGCGCGGGACATCGCGTCATTGGCACGCGGAATCGCGGTTGCGAGCGCGTGCCGGGAGTGGCCGTGCTGCACGCGCTGGACGCGGCGGACGAGGGCGCAATGCACGCGGCGCTCACCGCCGAGCCGGTCGACGCGATCGTGAACTGCGCGGCGGTGTCCTCGCCGCCGGATTGCGAACGTGATCCCGCGGGCTCGCGCGTGATCAATGTCGAGCTGCCGCGCCGGTTGGCGGCATTCGCGGCGGAACGCGGGGTGCGGCTGGTGCATGTGTCCTCGGAACAGGTGTTCGATGGCGACGGCCGCGAACCGTATGCGCCGGGTGATGCCGTGGCGCCGCGCAACGTTTACGGCCGGCAGAAGGTCGAGGCGGAGCAGGCCGTGGCCGAGCTGACGCAGGATGGGGCGGCCATCGTGCGGCCCCCGCTGCTGGTCGGCGACAGCCTGAGCGGCACGCGGAGCCTGCATGAACAGTTGCTGGCGGCGTGGGCGGCGGGGCAGGTGCCGCGACTCTTTACCGACGAGTACCGGCAGCCGTGCGGCATCGGGAACCTGGCGGACGTGCTACTCGCGCTGACGGTGCGCCGCGATCTCGGCGGGGTGTTCCACTGGGCGGGGCGGGATCTCGTGTCCCGTTACGAGCTGGCGGAGCGAATTCGCGTGCGATTTGGCCTCCCAGCGGAGCGGGCGCCGCTGGCGCCAGTGACCCGGGCGGAGGTGCCGGCGGTGGCGGCGGTGCGTCCGCAATACCTCGCGCTGGATGTCACGGCCCTCGAGGAGCGGCTCGGCCGGCGGGCGCAGACGCTCGAGGCCGCGCTGGCGGAGTTGTACCGGCGGTGATGGCCGAGCCCGGGAACGCCGGGCGGCGAAGTTGGCGCTCGACGGTGTTGGGTCCGGGGCCAATGAACGGGGCATGAACACGAAGAACCGGCGGGTGGCGTCCGGCGCGCCCTGTCCCTGTGGCAGCGGCCGGCCGTTTGGCGCGTGCTGCGGGGCGCTGCTGGACGGACAACGCGAGGCGGCGTCGGCGCGGGAACTGATGCGGTCGCGCTACACCGCGCACGTCCTGGGCGACGAGCCGTATCTGCACCGCACGTACGCCAAAACCGCGGACCAGCCGTTTGTGGCCGGCCAGCACGCGAGTCCCGGGGTGGACTGGGTGCGGCTGGTCATCCACGAAGACGCGCCCGGGCGCCGACCGGACCAGGCGTTCGTGGAGTTCTCGGCGTTCTATCGCGACCGGCAGGGCACGCATGAGATGCGGGAGCGGTCCGAGTTCCGGCTCGTCGGCGGACGCTGGCTGTACTGGGACGGGGCGCTGCGGAAGGAAGGCTGAACGGCTGAAGGCTGAGAACAGAGGACGCCGCCGCCGAGGAAAGAGTGATTGCAGGAGGGCGGACCTGACTCCGTCGGTCCGGTTTCAGCCTCCAGTGCTTCAGCGTTCAGCCTTCCTCCGCTCTGCGGATCTCAGAGCGGCGGGAAGGTGAGTTCGTGGGCGATGCCGCCGGCGACGCGATGGGCGACGACACGGAGGCGGGCGGCGTTGGCGTCGACGTCGATCCAGGTGGCCTGTTCCAGGTTGGGGCCACCGCCCGTGAGCTGGGCGTAGGGGAAGTCGGGCGTGGCGGGGATCGCCTCGGAGCGGTGGGTGTGGCCGGAGATGACGAGCTGGGTCTTCCAGGCGACGAGGGAGTCGTGCCAGAGGGGGCGGCCGCGGGCGCAGAAGTGGTCGTAGCCCTTGTTGGCGTAGTCGGCCGGGACCTCCTCGATCCAGCGCAGCGGCATGTGGCAGCAAACGACGCGATAGGGGGCGTCGGCGATGCCCGGCTGCCGGATGGCGGCGCGGAGCCACTCGGCCTCCTCGGCGAGGAGCGTTTCGAAGGCGGCGCGACCCTTGAAGGTTGGGTGGTTGTCGGGCTTGTCCTCGCCGCTGTGCAGCATGATGCAGGCGACCGGGCCGGTGCGGAAGGCGCAGAACGGGCGGCCGGCGGGCGTGGGCACGATGGAGGCGGTGAGATAGCCGAACTTGCCGCGCGAATCGTGGTTGCCCCAGTTGAACAGGAGCGGGCGTCGGGCGGTGATGTCGCGACCGCCGGGGTGCAGGAGCGTGGGCACCAGGAGGTCGGAGGCGGTCCAATTGTTGCAGGTGTCGCCATTCCACAGGAGGAAGTCGGCGGCGGGGGTGAGGTCGTCGAGCCGCTGGATGGTGTCGTTGTGGATGTGGGTGTCGTTCCAGGCGACGAAGTGGGTGGTGGCGGCGGAGGCGTCGAGGGTGCGGAACGTCTTCCACGCGCTCGTCTCGGTGCGTCCGTCCTCGCCGGACACGGTGATGGCGCGGACGCGGTAGCTTTGGCCGGGCTGCAGGCGATCGACGCGGACGCGCAGGACGCTGTCGTGCTGCGGAGTGAAACCGAAGCTGTTGGCGGCGGCGACGTGACGGCGGCCCGCGGCGTCTTCGTACTCAATCCGGCCGAGGCAGAGCTCGTTGACGCCCCAGACCGCCTCGAACCCATCGACGCGGGGCGCCATGAGACTCACCGGCGTGCGCACGAGGGGGCCGGATTTCGCCGCGGTCGCAGGGGTGGGGGCGGGAGTGCTGGCGGCGGAGGCGAGGGCGGGAACAGCGCTGGCAGCGGCAGCGGTGAATAGGAATTCGCGGCGGTTCATGCCGCAGCCCTCTCAGGAACTGGAGTGAAGGCAAACGCAGAATATTTACCGCGGAACAAGGAATCCGGACGAAGCGCCCTTCCTGATGGCAGCCCGTTGGTTCCGGCCCGCTCAACGTCCTTACTTTTCGGTTTTCGCGGCGCCGAAAACCGGATGGAGCCACGCGAGATAGCAGAGGAGCACGAAGCAGCCGAAGGCGCCGAGCCATGCGACGGCGGCGCTGGAGGCGGCGGAAGACTCGATCGCGCGGAGTTCATCGCGGCCGAGCCCAAGCTTCTCGTAATACGCGATGAGGTTGGAGCCGTAGAACGAAATGAACGTGTTGAGGCCGCCCAGCAGGACCACGCCGAGGGCGGTGAAGTAGGCGGAGCGTTTCAGGCGATAGAGACCGCAAGCGATCCAGGCGGAGAGGGCGGCGAACGCGAGGAGCACGAGGATGGCGGGAGTACCGGAAAGCACGTGACCAAAGACCGGCAGCGCCCGGCCATAGAGCGGCGAGAGCAGGGCCACACTCAGCGTGCCGACGCCGAACAACAGGACGAGCCCGAGCACGCGGAGCGGGCAGGCGTCGGTCCAGCGGCGGACAGGGTCGCGGGCCTCGCAGGTGCGGCGGACGTTCTCAGCGCGGAAGAACAGGACGAGCGCGCTTGGGATGACGACATACATGACGAGGACCATGCCGATCATCGACGACTTCATGGCGAGCATCATGCCCTCGGTGAGGTGCTGTCCGCTCTGCGCGGCGGTGAGCCGCATCGAACGGTCAAATTCGGGAAGGATCCAAACGAGCGAGAGGCTGCCGAGGAGACCGCAGACGAGCCAGATCCAGCCGAGGCAGAGATTGAGGGCACGGGCCCAGCGGCGGGCGAGGATTGTGCCGATGCCGAGCCAGGCGGCGGCGACGGCCATGCCGGCGAGCACGAGGACCGACCAGAGGGCGACGGTCGGTCCGCCGGCGGACTTGGCGCGGACCGCGAGCAGGGTGACAACGCTCAGGAGTGTAATCGCGGCAAGCAGAAGGGCGAGGAGCAGTTCAAAAACGCCGAAGACAATGAGGGCCGTCTTCCGATCTTGATAGGGCGCGGGGACCGCCGGTTCGCTGGTCATCGCGCCTTTCTGCCGGCGGGACGGACCTCGCGCAACGCCGGAGAGGCGGCCGGGCCGGCGTGGCGGGAACGCTACGCGCGGGCGCGACCGAGGGCGGAGGCCATGAAGTGGGCGTGGGCGGAGAGCGGCTTGGCGTTGGGGGCGCGCGATGGCGCGACGTAGCTTCCGTTGGCCAGGAGGATGCGGGCGTTGGCGGTGTCCCGAAGTTCGGTGAGCAGCAGTTCCTCGACGACCCAGCGCCGCAGGCGTGGATCCTCGAGCGGGAAGAGCACCTCGACGCGGCGGAAGAAGTTGCGTGGCATCCAATCGGCGCTGCCGGCGAGGATGAGCGGTTCGCCGCCGTGGTTCTCGAAGTAGAAGGCCCGCGCATGCTCGAGGAACCGGCCGACGATGCTGCGGACTCGGATGTGCTCGCTGAGATGGGGAATGCCGGGGACGAGACAGCAGGTGCCGCGGACGATGAGATCGATTTCCACGCCGGCCTGGGACGCCTTGTACAGGGCGTTGATGGTCTCGGGATCCACCAGGGAGTTCATTTTGGCGATGATCCGCGCGGGCCGGCCGGCGGCGGCGTTGCGGGACTCGCGGGCGATGAAACGGTTGAGGCGGGTGTGGAGGTCGAACGGCGCGACGAGCAGGTGGCGGAAGTGCGGCGAGCGGCCGAAGCCGGTGAGCGTGTTAAACACGCGCGCGACATCGCGGGTGAGGTGGCTGCGGGCGGTGAAGAAGCTGAGATCAGTGTAGATGCGGGCGGTGCGCGGATTGTAGTTCCCCGTGCCCAGGTGCACGTAGTGCATCATCTTCCGGCCCTCGCGGCGGACGATCAGACACATCTTGCAGTGGGTCTTGTGGCCGACGAGGCCGTACACGACGTGGACGCCCGCCTCCTCGAGCTGGCGGGCCCACTGGATGTTGTTGGCCTCGTCGAAGCGGGCCTTGAGCTCCACGAGGGCGGTGACCTGCTTGCCGTTCTGGGAAGCCTCGATGAGGGCGCGCACGAGCGGAGAGTCGCCGCTGGTGCGGTAGAACGTCTGCTTGATGGCAACGACCTTGGGGTCGCGCGCGGCCTGCTCGACGAAATCCACCACGGGCGCGAAGGAATCGTACGGGTGATGAAGCAGGACGTCGGTGGCGCGAAGGGTCTCGAAGATCCGCGTCGGATCGCGCAGGGGCGAGATGTTCACCGGCGTAAAGGGCGGGTACTTCAGGTCGGGCCGGTCGATGTCGGCGAGCGACTGCAGCCGCAGCGGACTGAGCGGGCCCTTGATGCGGAAGGCGTATTCCCGCGGGAGCTCGAGATGGCTGCAGAGCGTGTCGAAGAGGAACGGGTCCATGTGCTCCTCGACCTCGAGGCGGACGGCGGCGCCGCGGCGGAGGTTGCGGAGCTCCTCCTCGATCTTCTTGAGCAGGTTGGCCGCCTCCTCCTCGTCGATGTAGAGGTCACTGTTGCGCGTGATCCGGAACGTGTAGGCGCCGCGGACGCGGTAGCCGGGGAACAATTCGCCGGCGTGGAGCTTGATGATCTCGCTGATGAAGATGACGCGCAGCGGGCCGCGGCGGGTGGCGGGCAGCGGGATCAGCTGGGGGAGGATGCGCGGGACGGGCAGGAGGGCGACGGAGACCGTCGGCGGCCGGGCGGTGGGGTTCTCGAGCGAGACGATGACGTTGAGCGTCTTGTTGCCGATCTGGGGAAACGGGTGCGCCTGGTCGAGGGCAAGCGGGGTGAGGACGGGATAGATCTGTTCCTGAAAATAGGCGCGAGCCCAGGCGAGCTCGCGGGCGGAGAGGTCGCCGCCGGTGCGGAACTGGATGCCCTGGGCCTCGAGGGCGGGCATGAGCTGGTTGCGCCAGCAACGGTAGAGGTCCTCCAGGAGGGCGTCGACGAGCGCGCGGATGCGTTGCAGCTGCTCGCGCGGATCGAGCCCGTCGGGGCCGGGCTCCATGATGCCGGACTCGGTCTGCTGGATGAGGCCGGCGACGCGGATCTCGAAGAACTCGTCGAGGTTGTTGGAAACGATGGCGAGGAAGCGGACGCGTTCGAGGAGCGGATGCCGTTCGCTTTGGGCCTGTTCCAGGACGCGGCGGTTGAAAGCGAGCCAGGAGAGTTCGCGGTTGAAATAGACGGGTGAGGTGGGGTGGGCGGGCAGCTCGGGCGCAGGCGACGCGGCGGCGCTCCGGCGTGACTTTGCCGGCGTGCGGTGAACGCGACGCGGGGAGCGGGACGAAGGACGCGTGGCCATGAGCGGGACCGGAAGACGTTAGCGAGAAGGCGTGGGATGACGACGATTATGCCGGGCTGACACCGGAATGTAACCTGGGGTTGCGCGGAGGATCAGGCGCCGACGACGGTCTTGATGTTGGTGAACGCATGTGCGCCCCAGGCGCCGAGCTCGCGGCCGAAGCCGCTTTGCTTGATGCCGCCGAACGGGAGTTCGGGCGAGGAGCGGACAAGTTTGTTGACGAAGACGCAGCCAGCCTCGAGTTGCGGCGCTAGACGCCGGGCGCGGTCGGGATCGCGGGTGACAAGGACGGCACCGAGCCCGAAGGACGTGGCGTTGGCGAGGCGGATGGCTTCGGCCTCGTGGCGGGCGGGGACGACGGCGGCGACGGGACCGAAGGTTTCTTCGTCGAACACGGCCATACCCGGAGTCACGCCGGTAAGGATGGTTGGATCGTAGAAGAAGCCGCGGCCCGAGCGGGCGCCGCCGGCCAGGAGCGGCTTGGCCCCACGGCGCAGGCTGCGCCGTACCTGGGCTTCGAGTGTCTCGCGCAGGTCGGCGCGGGCGAGCGGACCGACGGCGTTGGCCGGATCGGTGGGGTCGCCGACGCGCCGCGCGGCGACGCGCGCGACGAGCCGAGACTCAAATGCGCGGCGGACGGAGCGCAGGACGATGATCCGTTTGCCGCAGATGCAGCTCTGGCCGGAGTTGAGGAGACGGGACTCGGCGGCGAGCTCGGCGGCGGCGTCGAGGTCGGCGTCATCAAGGACGACGATCGGATCGCTGCCGCCGAGTTCGAGCACGGCGGGCGTGAGGGCGGCGCCGGCGAGGGCGGCGACGGCACGACCGGCGTGCGTGCTACCGGTGAGCGTGACGCCGGTGACACGGGCATCACCGATGAGCCGGCTGGTGACGCGGGTGTCCACCAGGAGCGTCTGGAAGACGGCGGGAGGGAAGCCGGCGTGCTGGAACAGAGCTTCGATCGCGAGGGCACAGCCCGGAACATTGGGGGCGTGCTTCAGAAGGACGGCGTTGCCGGCAAGCAGCGCAGGGACGGCGGCGCGCATCACCTGCCAGAAAGGGAAATTCCATGGCATGATCGCCAGGAGGACGCCGAGAGGTTCGAACGCGACGCGGCTGCGAGCGGGAGCGCCGGGCGGGTGCTGGTCGAGCAGCAGGGCAGGGCCCTGGGCGGCATAGTAGTCGCACAGCGCGGCGCACTTCTCCACCTCGGCCACGGCTTGTGTGACGGGTTTGCCCATTTCCTCCGTGGCAAGGTGGGCGAGCGCGGTGGCGCGTTGACGCAGGACGCGGCCGAGCTCCCGCACGGGCGTCGCGCGCTCAGCCGGGCTTGGCTTGCGCCATCTCCGTTGGGCGGCCGCGGCGCGATCGAGCCGCCGCGCGACATCGGCTGCAGTGTGCGTTGGATACACGGCGATCCGCCGTTCGGTGGCCGGGTTGATGGTGGTGAAGGGCATGAAAGGAAGTGAGGGAGTGAGGGAATGAGGGATTGAGGGAACTGAAGGGAGGTGGACGGAGTGGCAAACGGGGGTGGCGTGATGCCGATGGTTCCAAACCATGGAATGAACATCGTAAGGTTTGGAAGTTATTTATGAATAGTACATTGCGTCGATCCAGGCGCCCGGGAAAGCTGGTTCAGGGGAAAACGGTTGACGAGTTGCTAAATCCATTTAGCTAAAACCGCCGATCGGGCCGCAGGCAGGGCTGTGCCGGGGTCTTCCGGTGCCTCTCCTGTACCCGCCGACCTTACAATGGCCTTCGAACTCTCCGGTGTTTTCAGTGCTCAGTGGCTGCCGACCGATTCCCACGGTCAGCTCGACCGCGAACTGCTCGCGCGGCATCTCGCGTTTGAGCGGACGGCAGGCATCGCGGGGGTGCTCGCGCTGGGCAGTACGGGTGAATTTCCGCATTTCTCGCCGGCGCAGCGGCAGCATGCGATCAGCACGCTGGTCGAATTGGCGGCGCCGCTGCCCGTCATGGTCAACATCAGCGACCTGCGCCCGGGCGTGGCGGTGGAACTCGGGCGCTTTGCGAAAAGCGTCGGCGCCCCTGCGGTGGCGCTGATGCCGCCGAGCTTCTATCCGATTTCGCCGGCGGACATGCTGGCCTACTTCCTCCATGTGGCGGAGCGGGTCGAGCTGCCGGTGATGCTGTACAACTTCCCGGAACTCACCGGCAAACGCATCGGCCTCGAGACGATCGCCGCGTTTGCCGACCGCGCCCCGATGATCGGCATCAAGCAGAGCGGCGGAGAGTTCGCGTATCACCGCGAGCTGATCGCCCTGGGGCGCGAGAAGCGGTTCGTGGTGATGTCGGGAGCGGACACGCGGCTGCCGGAGGTGTTTGCGCTCGGGGCGGCCGGCTGCATTGGCGGCCTGGTGAATCTCGTCCCGGAGTGGATGGTGGCACTCGAGCGCATCTGCCGCCGGGGGCAGCCCGGCGAGCATGCGACGATCGCGCAGGCGATGGTCGAGGTGGGCCGCATCATCGATCAGCTTACCTTCCCGATCAACGTGGCGGCGGGGATTGAGGCGCGCGGGTTCGATCCTGGCGTGCCCAAGGAAGTGATCTCGCCGGCGTCGCAGCAGTTGCACACGAAGATCGTCGCGGAACTGCGCGCGCTCTTCCGGCAGCACGAGCTCACGCTCGGCGGCTTCACCGCCTCGGCCCGCCCGGCGGCAGCGTAATCGATTGCGGCGGACACCAACGTCCGCCGCGCCTGCCGGCTCGCGCGGAGGAAACACCGCGCGCCGGGATGCAGCCTGTTTCCGCGTGTTCTCGCGTTTGCCCCGCCCCCTCTTTCCCCTGCTCTGCTTTCCGTGCGCCGACGCTTCCAGCCTAGGTTGGGAGTCGAAGTCGGCGGCCGGGTTGATCAACCTCCCCTGAGATGCCGCCTGAAAACACCCCCAGCCGCCTCAACTACGCCTGGTTCGTGGTCGCGATCCTGTTCCCGGTTGCGCTCCTGAACTACCTCGACCGGCAGATGCTGGCCACGATGAAGGCGTCGATGGTGGGCGACATTCCCAGCATCGCGAACCGCGCCGACTGGGGGCTGGTGCTCGGGTGTTTCAAGTGGACCTACGCGATCCTGAGTCCCTTCGGCGGCTACATCGCGGATCGCTTCAGCCGCCGGCACGTGATCGCGGGCAGCCTCTTTGTGTGGTCGGCGGTGACATGGTGGACGGGGCACGTGACAAGCTTCCATGAACTGATGCTGGCGCGCGCCCTGATGGGCATCAGTGAGGCCTTCTACATTCCCGCGGCACTGGCGATGATCGCCGAATACCATCCCGGGTTGACCCGTTCGCGGGCGGTCGGCGTGCATCAGACGGGCATCTACATTGGGCAGATTCTGGGCGGCTTTGCCGGGTACAT
Source organism: Opitutus sp. ER46 (assembly GCF_003054705.1). NCBI lineage: Bacteria > Pseudomonadati > Verrucomicrobiota > Opitutia > Opitutales > Opitutaceae > Opitutus > Opitutus sp. ER46. Next base: position 383,027 of record NZ_QAYX01000019.1, on the reverse strand, counting down.
CGCGGATTCGCCGGAGCATGGCTGGCGCTGGGCCTTCACGATGCTGGGCATGATCGGCGTGGTGTATGCGGTGCCGCTGCTGCTGGCGCTGCGCAACCCGCCGCCCGCCACGGCGACTCCTGGTGCCGCCGCCACCTCACGCCCGACGGAAGGCGTGTTGCGGGGGCTGCTCGGCAACCGAAATTTCCTGCTGCTGGTCCTGTATTTCACGCTGCCCGCGATCGCGGGCTGGGTGGTGCGCGACTGGATGCCGGACATCCTGCGCGAGAAGTTTCACCTCGGGCAGGGCAAGGCTGGGGTCAGTGCGATCCTCTACGTGCAAATTGCCTCGATGGTGGGGGCGCTCGTCGGCGGCGTCCTGGCGGATCGCTGGATGCGGACGAACGCGCGCGGCCGGATTTACACCAGTGCCCTCGGCATGGCGCTGTTCCTTCCGGCGCTGTTTAGCGTGGGCAACGCCGGCACGCTGTCGCTCGCGATCGTGGGGTTGATCGTGTTTGGCATCGGGTGGGGCTTTTTCGACTGCAACAACATGCCCATCCTCTGCCAGATCGCGCGACCGGAATGGCGCGCCACCGGCTATGGCATCATGAACCTCGTCAGCATCAGCTGCGGCGGGTTCGGCGACTGGGCGTTTGGGGCGCTGCGCGACCGGCACATGCCCTTGAACCTGATCTTCGGCGTGTTCGCCGGCGTGGCACTGCTCTCGGTCGCGCTGGTCCTGGCGATCCGGCCGCGGTCCGAGCAGACGGGTTGAGTCCGGCGGGCGCCCGGGCGAAACACGGGCGCGCCGGGCGGCCCCACGGTCAGCCGCGGCGAATTTCGCAGCCCGGGAACTTGATCTGGATGCGGAAGACCTTCTTGACGCGGCAGGTGATGGCGCCGGTCTGCAGGTCGAACTTCTCGGGTACCTCGATGCGGTGGATGTCGACGACGGCGTGGAAGCCACGCTCGGAGAAGACGTCGATCAGCATGGCCAGCGCGGTTGGATCGGTGAGCAGCGGGTCCTCGGTGTTGACCTGGGCGGCGCCGGAAATCGCGTGCCGCTGGACGACCGGGATGATCTTGCGGCTGATGAAGGCGACGACCTGACGGAAGAGTTCCGGCTGGCCAAACTCGTAGCTGTCGAGCCGCTTCACCAGCTCCTGGCGGGCATGGACGGCGAGTTCGCTGGCGACAGGCACGTTGCGGAGGCAGTCGACGGTACGCGGGTCGAGCTCGAGCGTGCTCTGGTATTCAAGCTCGTGGAGAATGTTCTGCTCCACCTCGTCGATCGCGCCCTGGGCGTTGATGAAGTGGTAGTGGAAAATCTCCTTCAGGGACTGCAGCGCATCCCACGTCTGCTCCTTGAACACGCGGTAGCGCCGCTGGGCGAGTTGCTGGTCGTAATCGGTGGGCCGCTCCTCGAGCAGTTCACCGATGCCGGTGCGCCGGACCTCCTCGTTGTACTGCTGGACCTCGCGGCCGCGTTTCAGCTGGCGCTCCACGGAGGTCTTTTCGTCCACGAAAAGGACCATGATGTGGATCGTCGGTAGCCGGAAATGCATGCACAGCGGCGTGGCGTAAAACTCGCGCCGCAGCTGGTGCATCTTGTCGACGAGCATCTTGAAGCACTCGACCTGGACGTTGGTGCGGGGGAAGCCGTCGAGGATGACGCCGTCGTGGTATTCGGGGCGCAGCAGGTGGCGATAAACGAGGCGCACGACCTCGCGGTCGCCGACCATGTTGCCGGAGTCCTTGATCGCCTTGGCCTCAGGGGAGTCGAGCAGGGAGCTGACGACGACGGGCGGGCAGGTGAGGCCGCGCGTGCGCGTGATGAAAGCGGTGTTGGTGCCCTTGCCGGCGCCGGGGGCGCCCCCCAGCAGGATGATCTCCTTTGGGAAGCGGAGATTCTCGCGGCCGTAGTCCTCCTCCAGATCGCGCCACACGGATCCGAAGATCAGGTGGGCGTCTTTGATTTCGAGGTCGCTCAGTTTGGCGGCGCCGGTGGGAGCCGCAGGCGTCATGGGGGCGGACGATTTCATGAAGGAGCCAGGAGAAAAGGAATCACGTACCCTGCGGCGTCCGGGGGCGATTCGTGCAAAACGCGAGGTCCCGGGGGTGGGTCGGGGACATTTGCACGATCCGCGCTCGGGCCGCCGGCGAGCCGCGAGGGCAGGTAATCCGCCAAGGGCCCGCCCGCAAGGCAAGTTACTTCGACCCGACGGCGCTTGGCACGTTTCCGGCGAACTTGCCGTATCAAATCGGCTACTTCCCCGGCAGTATGACGGGATCGTGGCTAGATCGCAGGCGAGGCGGATATCTCCCACCGCCGCAGCCGCTAACGTCGTTCCCTTTGAAATCTGAAAAAATTCCGTCCGCCTTGGAACCGCCCCCGAGCACCCGGGTCAATCCCGCCAACAATTCGCGCGGGCTTAGCCTGCGGGATTGTTAAGTTGAAGCTGGACCTGGCGGGGTCGCGCAAGCGGCCCCGCCTTGTTTTCGGCTTACGCGGACGTCCACCGCTCACTTTCCCCACAGTCCATGCGAATTCTCATCGTCGACGACGAACCCGGCATCCGGCGCACGACGCGCATCGCGGTCGAAACGGCAGGCCATCAGGCGGCGGAAGCGCCCAACGGTCTGCGCGCCCTGAAAGCGCTGGAGGACGAGACGTTCGAGGCGGCTTTCCTCGACCTGAAACTCGGGGCCGAGGACGGGCTGGAGGTGCTGGACAAGATGCTGAAGGCGCAGCCCTCGCTGGCGGTGGTGATGTTCACGGCGTATGCGAACATCGCGACGGCCGTGGAGGCGATGCGGCGGGGGGCGTTCGACTTCGTGCCCAAGCCGTTCACGCCGGAGCAGATTCGAACGATCCTGGCGAAGATCGAGAAGACCCGGGCCCTGGAGACGCGCGTGCGCACGCTGGAAAGCGAACTGGCCGCGGAGGCGCCGCCGGTCGACCTGGAGTCCGCGGAGCCACAGACCCAGCACGCGCTCGAGATCGCGTTCAAGGCAGCCGAGACGCCGGCGAACATCCTGATCCTGGGGCCCAGCGGCACCGGGAAGAGCGTGCTCGCGCGCGAGATTCACAAACGCAGCGCGCGCCGCGAGGCTGCATTTGTCACCGTAAGCTGTCCCAGTCTTTCCCGCGAACTCCTCGAGAGCGACCTGTTCGGCCACGTGAAGGGCTCGTTCACCGGGGCGGTGATGGACACGATGGGCAAGGTGGCGGCGGCGGACGGCGGAACCTTGTTCCTCGACGAGATCGGGGAGATGCCGCTGGAGATCCAGCCGAAGCTGCTGCGCCTGCTGCAGGAGCGGGAGTATGAGCGGCTCGGGGAGGCGAAAGTGCGCCGGGCAAACGTCCGCGTGGTGGCGGCGACCAACCGCAACCTGGCGGAGGACGTGAAGGCGGGGCGCTTTCGCGAAGACCTCTTTTACCGGCTCAACGTGATCAGCGTGCTGCTCCCGGGGCTGCGCGACCGGCCGGCGGACCTGACGCGGTTTGCGGAGAGCTATCGGAAGTTCTTCGCCGAGCGGCTGGGCAAGAAGGTCACCGGGTTCACCCCGGCGGTGCTGAATGCGTTCGTTGGATACCGGTGGCCGGGCAATTTGCGCGAACTGCGCAATGTCGTTGAGCGGGCGGTGATTCTGTGTGCCGGCGAGCAGATCGACCTGTGCGATTTGCCCGAAGAGTTCGGGTCGAAACCGGAACCCGGGATCGCGGTCGGTGCGCGAGTGACAATCGATGCCCTCGAAGCCGAACACATCCGCCGCCTTCTTGCCATCTCCAGGAATCTGGAGGAGGCGGCACGCACGCTCGGCATCGATCCGGCCACGCTCTACCGGAAGCGACAGAAGCTCGGGCTCCTCTGAGCGGCCCTCCGGCATGCTGCGCACCCGCCTCTACCTCGGGCTGCTGCCACTCGTCCTGCTCATCATCGCGATGGGCGGGTACGCGATCTACGTGTGCCGCGATCTCGCCGGGTCGCTTTCGAGCGACCTGGTGACGAACTACCGCGCCATCGTCGCGTGCCAGCACATGCGCGAATCGGCGCGGCAGATGTACGGCGCCATGACGCCACTGACGCCGTCGGATGCGGATCGGCAGTCGTTCGCCGACGCGCGCGCGGCGTTCGTGCGCGAGCTGATGGCGCAGTCGGCGGCTTCGGCCGGGACGCCGCGCGCGAGTTTCGTGGAAGCGCTCGACCGGGCGTTTACCCAATTCGTCGAACTCGGCGAGCGGACTGTGGAGGGTGATGTGCGCCGCTGGGGCGTGGCGGCGACAAATCGTTACGATGCCTTCGGCAGCGTGCTCACCGCGATCGAGAATCTCACGCGCCGGGATTTTGCCGCAGCGCAGCAGACGGCGGCGCGCGTGGCGCAGCTCGCGACGTCGACGCAACAGCTCATGGTGATGACCATGGCGGCGGCGGTGTTGCTGTCGCTCTTCCTGGCGTGGCGGCTGGCGGCCTCGCTGCTGCGCCCGATCAAGGCGTTCACGGCGTCGGTGATGGCAGTCGGCGAAGGTGATCTGGAGCGCGAGGTGCCGGAATACTCGCGGGACGAACTCGGGCAGCTGGCGCGTGCGTTCAATACCATGGCCGCGAAGTTGCGGGCGTACCGCGACGCGACGCTCGCGCGGGTGCTGCGCGCGCAGCGCACGATGGAGGCGACGCTGACCTCGACCCCGGATCCGGTGTTCGTGGTGGCGCGGGACGGCACGCACGAAGTGCGCAACCCGGCGGCCGAGCAGCTTGCGAAGTCGGAGGAGTTCGAACCCGGCTTCCCGCCTGCGTTGGCGGAGCCCTTGGCGCGAGTGCTGGCGTCGGGTGAACACTACCTGCCCGCGGACTACAGCCGGATCATCACCCTGCGCGTGGAGCGCGAGGATCGGCATTACCTTCCGCGCATCCTGGCGGTGGGCGACAAGCTCACGGAGTTCCGGGGCGCGGCGGTGATCCTGCAGGACGTGACGAAGTTCCGGCTGCTCGACGACGCGAAGACGAACCTCGTCGGCACGGTGAGTCATGAGCTGAAGACGCCGCTGACGAGCCTGCGCATGGCGCTCTATCTGCTCGTCGAGCAGCGGATCGCCGGCCTCACCCCGCAGCAGAACGAATTGCTGGAAGGCGCGCGCGACGACGCCGATCGCCTGCTGCGCATCCTGGACAACCTGCTGGATCTGGCGCGGCTGGAGAGCGGCGCCTCGGCCCTCGACCGGCAGCCGGTGACGGTGGGCGAACTCGTCAGCCGCATCGCGGCGGAGGCGCGCGGCATCATCGAGACGGCGGAGCAGCGGCTGGTCGTGGAGGTCTCGCCGGAAATCGAGGGAGGCGAGATCAACATCGATGAAGGACGGATGCGGCACGTGTTCATGAACCTGTTGACGAACGCCTCGAAGTACTCGCCGCCTGGCTGTGAGATCCGGCTGGTGGCGCGGCCCGCGGACGAGCGGGGCTTTGTGCGGTTCAGCGTGCATGATCGCGGGCCGGGCATCCCGTCGGACAAAGTCGGCCGGGTTTTCGATCGCTTCTTCCGGGCGACGGATCTGCCCAAGCCGGGCGCGGGGCTGGGACTGGCCATCGCGCGCGAGTTGGTCGTGGCGCACGGCGGTTCGATCGCCTGCAACAGCACGCCGGGCGAAGGCAGCGAGTTCTATTTTTTGCTGCCGCAGTAGGCGGGCGCGTTGTGACCCGGCGCCAAGTCGCGTTCCCGGCAGAGAGTTGGGCACCGGGGCGGCGAACGAGTGACTATGGCCCTCTGGAACGGGGCGGTTCGATCGAGCCGGGCCTCCGGCCTAGACCAGGATGCATGCGGAAGCGGGCGCAGCCTGGCCGGGCCGGGCTTGGCGCGCGGTCGCCCCGGAGTTCCGCAACCTGAACCTTGTTTCTCCCTCACTATGAAAAACCGTTACGACTCCGGCACGGAGACCCCCGAACAGATCATCGAACACATCAGCCGGTTGATGGCCGAGGCCGAGGCCATGCTGGCCGGTCCTGTCGCGCAACAGGCCGGTGAGCGGATCAGCGACCTGCGCGAGCGGCTGTCCGACGCCCGTGCGAAGATGGGCGAGATGTACGCGACGGCGCGCCGCAATGTCGTCGCCGGCGCGAAGTACACCGACCGCACGATCCGCGAGTACCCGTACTACGCGATCGGCATCGCGCTCGGAATTGGCCTGCTGGCCGGCACGTTGATGCGCCGCGACGACTGAGGCGCGGGCGCGGTCAGCGCTTCTTGGCGATCACTTGCGGTGCGGCTTCCATCTGGCCGCGGGTGACACCGAGCTGGTTGAGGAGCTTGAGCTCGCGCCAGAGCTCGGCGCCGGTGATTTCGCCGCGCAGGAGCCGGGCGTAGCGTTCCAGCGTTCGGGCGACCTCGGCGGCGGGTTCGTTGACGAACTCGACGCGGAAGCTGCGGACGCCGAGTTCCTGGAACCGGGCGACGTATTCGGCGCCGGTCTGCGCGCGGTTGTTGAAGACCGTGTTGCGGCAGCCGGCGTCGGCCCGCAGCGGGAGTTCGGCGCCCACGCGGTCGCGCAAGGCGACGCGATGGCGGTCACAGGGCCGGCCGCAGTCGCGGTAGTCCTTGCCGGTCGAGAGGAACGCGCAAAACACGCAATGCTCCATGTGAAACATGGGCATGTGTTGGTGGATGGTGATCTCGAGCCGCGGGGCCGCACCGCTGCCGAGGAGTGCCTCGAGCTGCGTGAAATTGAGATCGTAACTGGCGGTGACGCGTTCGAGCCCGTGTTGGCGCACGAAGTAGTCGACGGTCCACGGGTTCGCGACGTTGAGGGAGAAGTCGCCGCGGCGCCGGTCGCCCGCGAAGAACGCGAGATGGTCGTAGTTGCGGACGAGGTACCCGTCGGCCTCGCAGGAGCGTACCTGCTTCAGGATCCATTCCTCGCCCGGTTTGTGGATCCGCGGCGGCGCGACCCAGATGCTGCCGGCGATGGAGAGGGAAGCGTCGGGTGACGCGGTGGTCCGCTGAAGGTCGCGAAAACGGCTGACGGTGTCGCGGTAGGACTTCGGGTTTTCAAAGTCGCAATAGACGGTGCGCACGCCGGCCTGCCAAGCGGCGTCGAGCTGTTCCGGCAGCCTGATGACGGCGATGAGTTCCGGGGGGGCCGGTACAGGCGTTGCGTCGCCGGCGGAGAAGGAGAAGTCGGGCGCACGCAGCTCCGGGTGCACGGCCCAGCGTTTCGGCGTCGCCCGGAGGCGATCGAGGGCGGCGACGGCGTCGCGCCGCAGTTGGTTAAGCGCGCTGACGGGCAGGATGACGGCCCCCTCAAGGTGGAATGCGAGCTGGGCGAGGTGGTAGGGCGTACCGCCGAGGCGGCCGAGTTGGTCCTGGAGACGCTCCGGGGTGAGCGGGTGTTTTTCCGCGGGCGCGAGCGGAAGGGCCGAGTCGACCTGCACAACGTGGCCATCACCGTCGTTGACGATGAGCGTGAGCGGCGTGCCGGCGCGGCCGTGGACCTCAAGCCGGATGGGACGCTGGAAACGGATCTGGTCGCCTTCGAACGTGGCGCGGAGCTCGCGATCGAGCGCGGGATCGTTGGTTTTCCAGAGCCGCTGGCCGGCGCGGATGCGGCGCCAGTTGAGGTCGTCGCGACCGAAGCGGAGTGTGGCCTCGTCGCCGTGACGTTCGACTTGGTAGACGCGGCCACCTTCCTCGCGCTCGTCCGGCCGGCCGGCGTCGAAGACGACGCCATCGCCGGGTTTCAATGGGCCCTGGAGCCGGAGGGTGACGGAGTCATGGTCGACGCGGGCGATCTCGCCGAGGAAGACGCCGCGCTTGGTGCCGAAGCGGCCGTGCGCGAGCTCCTGGTTGTTGTTGCCGCGGAACCAGCCGGTGTAGAGCCCGCGCGAGAAGGCCATCTGCAACTCGTAGGTGGCGGCCGGCGCGACGGGCAGGGGCGTGTGCGGGGCGACGCCGGCCTGCGCGAGGGCGCGGTCGAGCGCCTGGCGGTAGACGCGGGTGATGCTGGCGACGTACTCAGCGGACTTGAGGCGGCCCTCGATCTTGAGCGAGCCGACGCCGAGGCGGACGAGTTCGGGGAGGACCTCGATGCCCGCGAGATCCTGTGGGCTGAGCAGGTAGCGGCGGTCGCCCAAGTCAACCTGTTGGCCGTCGCAGATGAGGTCGTAGGGGAGGCGGCAGGCTTGGGCGCATTCGCCGCGATTGGCCGAGCGGCCGCCGAGCGACTCGCTGGTGAGGCATTGGCCGGAGTAGGCGACGCAAAGGGCGCCGTGGACGAAGACCTCGAGGGCGAGGGGGCGTGCGGGAGCCTGCGCCTGGGCGGTTTGGATGCGCTCGATGTCGGCCAGGGAGTTCTCACGGGCGAGCACGACAAGTTGCGCGCCGAGCTGCCGGGCGAAGTCGACGCCGGCGGCACTGGTGATCGTCATCTGCGTCGAGCAGTGAATCGGGAAATCGGGCGACAGCGCGCGGATGAGGCGGCACATGCCGACGTCCTGCACAATCGCGGCATCGACGCCGGAGGCGATGAGCGTGCGGAGATAGTCCTCGGCTTCGGCGAGTTCGTTGGCGAAGACGAGGGTGTTGAAGGTGACGTAGCCGCGGACGCCGCGGCGGTGGAGAAATTCGATGAGCGCGGGAAGGTCGGCCTGGGTGAAGTTGCGCGCGCGCATCCGGGCGTTGAAGCGCTCGAGGCCGAAGTAGATGGCGTCGGCGCCGTTTTCGACGGCGGCGTGCACGCAGTCCCAATCCCCGGCCGGGGCGAGGAGTTCCGGGCGCCGCAAGGGCGGAGTGGCCGGGGCGCCGGCGGGCGCTGGGTGGTTGAGGACTTCCGTTGACATGGGCGGACCGTATGCCGGGAGCGAGGAACGGCGCAAGCGGTCGGGCCGGGGAACGGGCAAGCAGTTCAGGCTGTGGCGGGTGCGCCGTGCTTTTCGCGGGTGTGTTCGCGGAGGAGGCGGAGAAACTGTTCGGCGCCGCGGCTCTGATAGCGCTGCATGTGGCGGATGATGGCCAGGTCGCGGGTGGGTTGGGAGCCGGTGAGGCGCAGGTAGACGAGGTCGTTGTCGTGCTCCTGGCGGGCGATTTGCGGCAGGATGGAGATGCCGGCGTTCATTGCGACCAGGAGCTTGAGCGTGCGCACCTGGGCGCAGCGGTAGCCGATGCGCGGCGAGAAGTTGTGGCCGCCGAAGAACACCCGGATCTGTTCGGCGAGCGTGGACGAGCTGCCCATCGAGATGAAGTTCTCCTCGGCGATGTCATTGATGCTGATCTCGGTGCGGCGGGCGATCGGGTGGTTTTTGCCCACGACCAGCAGGAGCGGCTCGTTGAGGATGGGCTCGATGGAGACGCGGTGTTCGTCGACGGGCAGGGGGACCACGGCAAGATCGAGTTCGCCTTCAACGACCGCATGAACCAGATCGGCGCGGAAGTCCTCGCGAGCGTCGATCGTGAGATTAGGGAGGGCCTCGCGGCAGCGGGCAATGAGCGGGATGATGAGGTAGGGCATCACCGTCTGGACGGCACCGACGGTGATGCGTCGCTCCAAGCTGGGGTGATCGCTCAGTTCCTTGGCGGCGTTCTCTACCTCAAAGAGGATGCGTTTGGCGCGCTGCAGGAAGGTAGCGCCAGCCTCCGTGAGCACGGCCTTTCGGCCCAAGCGGTGGAACAGCTTGTGTCCGACTTCTTGTTCAAGGTTTATTATCTGCTGACTAAGAGATGGTTGGGTTACATTGCACCGTTCGGCAGCACGCGTGAAGTTACCAGACTCGGCGACGGCGACAAGGTAACGCAATTGGTGGAGTTCCATAGCTCGAGCCTATGGAATAGATAGGATCAGTCGATTTCAACTATTGAAAATTGGCGGTATACTCCTGGCGTCGGTCAAGTGACCGGCAAACCCACAAGAACATGAAGAACATCCTAATCGTCACCGCGGCCGCCCTGAGTGCGTTTGCTATCGCCGCCTTTGCGCTTTCTTCCCGGTTCCCCGTTGATGCTGACTCCCTGCTTGGCTACCTGAGCGTTTTCGCGCTCATGGGGCTGGCGGCGCTCGAGTACCGCATCGACCGGAAGCGGCTCCTGGGACGGTAACTGAGGACCGTCCCTCGAGGTTAGATCCAAAACAGGGCCCGGCTTAACCGGGCCCTTTTTATTTTCGGGCACAAAAAGAGGGCGGAGCAGGTGCTCGGCCCTCGGGATGACGCGGGGGTTGGGCCGCGTCGACGTTTTCGGTCAGGCGATCAGGCCAGCGGCGGCGGGGCATCCACGGCGACTTCGGCCGTGCGCAGCGGCTTGCGGAAGAAGATCGCGATGATGAGGGCCAGAATCACAGACCAGATGAAGCCGAAGACCGTCTGCATGATCGTCATGGGAATGGGGGCGCTCATCTTCCGCATCATTGGCGCGGCGGCATCGATTTGGGACTGGGACATGCCCTTGTCCACCAGGGAGGCAATCTGCAGCTCGTGCAGCGTCTCGCTGAAGTTGGGGTTGACGATCACGAAGTACACGAAGGCGACGATGGCGCTGAAGAGCGCGGCCCATAGGCCGGTCATGACGCCGGTGCCCAAGGCCGAGCCATAGCCCCACGTGCGATCCGCGGGAAAATCGACGCGCCGTTCGCGCATTGCGAGGGCGAGGCAGATGATCGAAGCGATAAGGCCAACGACGCCGGGCAGCCATTGCATGGCCTTCATCTTCTCCGGCGTGTCGTGGTAGCCGGCAAAATAGAGGCCAAAGGTGAGCAGCGCGCCGACGAGTGCGATCAGCGCTCCATAGAGCAGGGGTGTTTTCATCGCGACCAACCTGCCACAGCCCAGGTTAGGCTTCAACGTCGACCTCGATAACTGGCGCACACGCCTTACAGGCGGTCCGAAAGGACCGGCCACTCCCTTCTGGCGTTTTCGCGTCCCCGAAATCACCGACCCGATCGGAACAGAGTCCGCGCGTTCTGCCCTCGATAAAACCTCCCCGCCCCATGCCCAAAATCTCCATCCGACTCTGGCTCCTTCACTCTTCCAAAATGGCGCAGCCGTTTTTTTTAGCAGCCTGCGGACGAAGTCCGACAGGCTGCTACGAATTGTCGCCGTCGATCATGCGGCCGATGCCGCCGAGAATGGAGCCTTCCTCCTTGCCTCCGCTGCCAGTCTTCGGCGCGGCGGCGACGATGCGGGAGGCAAGGCGGGAGAAAGGCAGCGACTGCAGCCAGATTCTGCCGGGGCCACGCAGGGTCGCGAAGAACAGCCCCTCGCCGCCAAAGAGGGCGGTCTTGATGCCGCCGACGTACTGGATGTCGTAGTCGACGGTGGGCTGGAAAGCCACGATGCAGCCGGTGTCAACGCGCAGCGTTTCGCCCGGGGCGAGCGTGCGCTCGTAGATGTTCCCGCCGGCGTGGATGAAGGTGAGGCCATCGCCGGTGAGTCGCTCGAGAATGAAGCCTTCGCCACCAAACAGGCCGACGCCGAGTCGCTTTTGGAAAGCGATCCCGACGGCAACGCCCTTGGCGGCGCAGAGGAACGAGTCCTTCTGGGCGATCAGCTCGCCCCCGATGTCGCTCAGTCGCACCGGTAGAATCTTGCCCGGGTAGGGCGCGCCGAACGCGACGCGGCGCTTGCCGGTGCCGCGGTTCTGGTACGCCGTCATGAAAAGGGATTCGCCCGTGAGCAAACGGCGACCGGCGCCGAGCAGCGCGCTCATGATGCCGCCGGACGGATTGGAGCCGTCGCCGAAGATCGCCTCCATCGCGATGCCGTCCTCCATGAACATCATCGAACCCGCCTCGGCGACGGCGGCCTCGCTCGGGTCGAGTTCGATCTCGACGAACTGCATGTCGTCACCGTGGATCTGGTAGTCGATTTCGTGCATTGCGTTCATGGCGGCGAAGGCTGGGTGGCGGCGGCAGGGGCGGCAATCTGGGACGCGGTGGAAACGGGGATGCCGTTTCGAGGGGGAGCGATGGGCCCCAAAATGGCCGCGGCGCACCTCGCGGCCGTGCTCAGGCGGCGAACGGCAGCGACTCGGCGACCCGGGCCCCGCGGCGCGCGTGGTAGTGGCGCGGAGCGGCGTAATCAATGGTGCCGATGAGGCAGATCATGCCGACGAGGGCGATGCCGTAGGCGGCGGGGGAGAGCGCGCTGATGCTGATGCCGATGACGGCGGCGATCACGCTGAGGGAGGCGAGGGCGGAAGTGTATTTGGCGTTCATGGGTGGGATGCCGTCAGAACACCGGTGTCCCCCGAAAAGTTACACCGAAGCGCGGCGGGCGCGTGCGCCGGAAGGCAGGGGGAACGCCAACCTGCCGCATCGCCGCGGCTTATGACGTGTTCGCCGCGTCAGGGCGCGAGCAGCGCTGACTTCACCAGGCGGTCGTCGCCATCGTTCGCGGCCGGCTTCAGCCCGGCGGCGGCGCAGAGCAGGTTGTACACGTGGACGTTTTCCACCTCGGGCAGCGTGACGCCGCGTCGGAAGGCCGGCCCGTGGGCGATGAGGATCCCGTGCATCGAGGGCAGCGCGGGATCGTAGCCGTGCTGCGCCTTCACAAAGTGGTTCCGGGCTGCCGCGAACGCCGCGCGGCGCTGCACGAGCCAGCCCTCGTCGGGCAGTATCCAGATCCCGGGCACGCGCGGGTTGGCCGGGTCGACATGGAGGCGGGCGGGAAGATCGGCGGACCGATAGGCTTTCGCGTGCGGCATTCGGCCCAGCGCGGCGAGGATGGTCTCCGGCGCCACGCCCGGGGCGGGACGCAGCCCGCAGGCGGTGTCCGCGAAGTCGACGGCGACCTTCGTCAGGTCGACGTAGTCGTCGAGCAGGAGCACCCGGTCCGGGCCGCACGGCGTCATCCCATGGTCCGACAGGATCACCAGGTTGATCGGCAGGTTCTCCGCCTGGAAGCGGGCGAGCATCGTGCCGAGCTGGGCGTCGAGCGTCTTCAGCGTGGCCTGGAGCTCGGGCGAGTCCGGACCGTACCGGTGGCCGCTGCTGTTCGATTCCTCGAAGTAGAACGTTGCCACGGCCGGGCGCTGAGGAGCGGGAACCTTGAGCCACCCGATCAATTCGTCGAGCCGCCGGGCGAAGGGAATGCTGTAGTCGTATGGTTTCCAGTGCGTGGCGTGCAGGCCGGCGATCGGCGCCTCGGAGCCGGGCCAGAAGTAGCACGCGCTGGTCCGTCCCTGCTTGACGGCCGTGATCCAGACCGGCTCGCCGCCCCACCAGCGGCCGTCCTCCGCGCACTGGGTCTTGCTGGAGACAAAGACGCCGAGCTGCGGATCGACCATGCGGTTGTTGATGATGCCGTGGTGAGAGGGATAGAGCCCGGTCGCGATCGCGTAGTGGTTGGGAAAGGTGTTGCTCGGGAACACCGGTACGAGCCCGCGGGCGGTCACGCCCTCCCGCGCGAGGCGCCGCAACACGGGCGTCGCCTGGGGGTAGAGGTTCAGGTAATCCCAGCGGAAGCCGTCCATCGAGATCAGCAGCACGGTCGCATGCGCCGTCTCGGCGGCGCCACTGGGGACGGCAGCGGCGCCACTGGGAACGGCAGCGGCGGCGCGGGACACCGGAAGGGCGAGGACGAACAGGAGCAGCAGCAGGCGCATGGCGGAAAGGGGGCGGGCTCAGGTAACGCGCGGTGGTCGCGGCTGGCAAATGACGGTGCCGTGGGCGGAATCAGGGCCGCGGCCGCAGTTGCACGAGGGTGGCACCCCAACTGCCGGAGGTCTCATCGCCCAGGCGGAACGACGCCACGAGGGGCGAACGGCGGAGCAGGGCGTGGACGGTGGTGCGCAGCGTGCCGGTTCCTTTGCCGTGAATGATCCGGACCTCGCGCAGGCCGGCGCGCTCGCATTCGCCGAGGTAGGCCGGGATCAGTTCGCCTAGGTCGGCGGGTCGAAACGTGTGCAGATCGAGTTCACCCGTGATCGGCAGCGGCACGGGCGCATCCTCGGGCGGCTCAGCCGGCATGCGGGGAGGATGCCGGCGGCGTGCTCGGCGGGACCGGCGGCGTCGGCGTTGCCGGCGGGTTCGCGGCTTCGGGGGCGGGCACGGTGCCGGCGGTCGGGTCGGTCGCGGGTGCGGCGGGCGCAACGGGCGTGGGCGCCTGCACCGGCGGCAGAATCTTCGGCGTCGCGTCCTGGGGACGCGACGCGGGCGTGGGCTCCTCCTCCATCGCGCGGCGGAACTCCTGCTCGACGCCGGAGGCGGCCTTGCGCACCTCGCGGATGACCTTGGCGAGGCCGCGCGCGAACTCCGGCATCTTTTCGCCGCCGAAGAGGATGAGGATGATCAGGAAGACGACGAGCACCTCGGAGCCGCCGAGCATGTCAAACAGCGCGAGCGGCTGGCCGGGAAACGTCGCGAGCACGGAAAGCATTCGGACAGGGTGGCGAGGGTTACTTTACCTGCACGCTGACGACGAACTTGCCGGTTTCGCCGGGCGGCACGAGATGCAGCCCGACCTTGTGCCCGGGGGCGTTGGCCGGCCCCATCCACGGCTCCACGCAGTAGTAAGGCGCGTCGGGCGCGCCGGACCACGTGACGTACGTGGCTTCGGGCGGCGGCACCTTGTCGACGCCGAGCCGGACGATGACGTCGCCCCGCTGTCCTTTTTCCCCGAATACGACTTCGTTGCCGCGGAGCTCGGTGTGGAACGTATCGATCAGGTCGGGATGGGAGAGCTTTTCCTCGAGCTGGAGGGTCGGGCCGGCGACGAGGTGGCCGGTGGCATCCTGCTTCAGGCGCTTGCCCGCCGGGATGCGGATCATGTAGTCGCTGCGGCTCGAGCCCTCCTGCCACGGCACGGTGAAATAGAAGTGGTGGCCGGCGCTCCACGGCAGCGGCTCGGTGCCGTGGTTGGTGACGGCGAACTCGCAGGAGAGGCCGAACGGCTCGAAGCGGTAGGTGACGACGAACTCGTATTTGAACGGGAAACACGTCTGCGCCTCGGCGCCCGGCACGAAGTGCGCGACGAAGCCGCGCGCATCGAGGTGCGAGACGTGGAACGTGCCCTGGCGGGCGAGGCCGTGGATGGGCATCGGGCGGCGCACGCCGTCGGCGGCGCGCCAGAAGAAGATCTCGCCCTGGTCGAAGCAGCGGCCGTTGAAGGGGAACAGGATCGGGTTGCCGCCGCGAACCTTGGCAATGTCGCCGAAGTCAGCGTCCTCCGGCCAGTAGATCACGTCGCGGACGGAGCCGTCGGGCAGGGTGAGATTCCAGTTGAGGAGTCGCGCCCCTTTTTCCGGCAGGGCGAGGAAAGTGGAGTTGCCGACGCGCCAGCGGGTGAGGGTCTGGCCTTTGTAGGGGATCTGTTCCATCACCGCCGAAGTAAGCGGCAAGGGTGACGCGCGCAAAGTCTTTTCCTGCGCGCGTCGCGACCGCGCCGGTTACGGCGTGCCGGTCGGCGCCGGAAGCTGGCCGACCGTGTTGCCGCGGAGCCCCATGCCGATGCGACGGCCGCGGATCTCAAGCTGCAGATTCTCGCAGGCGGTCGCGGCGATGTACACCGGGCCGGGCCATTCGACGATCTGCGCATCGCCACGGTTGAGCGTGCCCTCGAAAAGGACGGCGCCGGTCGACTCGTCCGGGTTCTTCCGGTTGACGCGGACGTGCACGGGATTGACCGCGACGAGCGTGAAGGTGTAGCGCGGGGTCGGCGGCAGCGTCGGGGCGGGCGGCGGGACGTTGGACGCGGCGGCAGGCTGCGCGGCGGGCGCGGGGGCGGCGCGGTTGCCGCTGAAGATCGATCGAATCAGAAGCACCACGAGCAGGGCCACGATGATGCCGCCGCCGATCTTCACCCACTTGAACACGACGGCCGGGTCGGGACCGGTGGGGAGAGAGGAGCCAGTGCCACGCGGATAGTGCGGCTGCTGCTGGCGGCCGCCGGCGGCGGGTTCGGGCGCGGGGGCGGCTTCAGGCGGCGGCGGGGCGCTGCGGTCGGTGGCATCGCCCGCGCTCGCGACGCTGATGTCCATGCGGCCATACACCTCGCGGCTGGGTTGGCGCGGGCGCACCTCGCCACGACCGAGCGCGGCGTAGTCGCTCATGATGCGATCGGCGGGTACCTTCAGGAAATTGGCGTAGGTGCGCAGGAAGCCGCGCGTGTAGATCTCGGTGAGCCCGATGTCGAACTGGTTGCTTTCGAACTTCTGCAGATAGTCCCCGCGGATCTTGGTCGCTTCGGCCGCTTCGCGGATGGAAACGCCCTTCTTCTTGCGTGCTTCCTCAAGCCGTTCGCCGATTGTCTGCATGGAGTGCTAGTGAGTTAGGGAGTTTAGGGAAGGAGGGGAAGCCGGAACTGCCGCGGGCGAAACGCCGGGCGCTGACGGATACCCGAGGGAGGGACGGAGCCCGCGGGGGGCGCAGGTCATTCGTATCGGGTCGGGCAGCGTCGGGTCGGGCAGCGTCGGGTCGGGACAGGGTGCGGCCGGGAATATCTGGGAAATGGGAGGTGGGCGCGACGCTCAGAGTGAGTCGAGATCCACCAGAATCTCGCGCGGGCTGGAGCCATTCTCCGGTCCGACGATGCCCTTCTCCTCCATGATCTCCATGATACGGGCCGCGCGGTTGTAGCCGATGCGGAGCCGCCGCTGGAGCATGGAGGTGCTGGCGCGCCGGGTGGACTTCAGGACGTCGAGCGCCTGCTCGTACAAATCCTCATCGTCGCCGAGATCGCCGTCGTCACCGCCGTCCTCGCCGTCCTCATCCTCGCGCGCGGCGCGGTCGATGTGCTGTTGGACGGACTGGGCGTACTGCGGCGGGCCGTTGCGCTTGAGGAATTCGACCATCTCGGAGACCTCGTCGTCGGAAACGAACGCGCCCTGGGCGCGCACGAGCCGGGAGGTGCCGGGCGGGGAGAAGAGCATGTCACCGCGGCCGATCAGCGTGTCGGCGCCCTTGGTGTCGAGGATGGTCCGCGAGTCGACCTGCGAAGCGACCTGGAACGCGATGCGCGAGGGCAGGTTGGCCTTGATGACGCCGGTGATGACGTTCACGGACGGACGCTGCGTCGCGATGATGAGATGGATGCCGGCGGCGCGGGCGAGCTGCGCGAGGCGGGCGATGCTCGTCTCGATTTCAGCGGGCGCGACCATCATGAGGTCGGCGAGCTCGTCGATGATCGCGACGATGTAGGGCAGGCGGTCGGGAATCTCGATCTCCTCGAGCGCGGGATCGACGCCGGTGAGCGAGGCCTGGGTCTCGGCGGCTTCGGGCGGGGGCGTATCCGTTTTCGGGGTGCGCTTGCGGGAGTTGAAGCCGGAAATGTTGCGGACGTTGGCCTTGGCGAAGATCTGGTACCGTTGCTCCATTTCGCCGAGGAGCCACTTCAGGGCGGCCGGCACCTTCTTGGGCTCGGTGACGACCGGAATGAGCATGTGCGGCAGGGTGTTGAAGATCTTCAGCTCGACGACCTTCGGATCCACCATGATGAGTCGCACGTCCTTCGGGCTCTTGGAGTAGAGGACGGAGGCGACGATGGAGTTGATGCAGACCGATTTGCCGGAGCCGGTGGCGCCGGCGATCAGCAGGTGCGGCATCTTCGCCAGGTCGGAAATCAGGGGCTTGCCGGAAACATCCTTGCCCAGCGCGATGGGCAACTCGGCCTTGGCGCCCACCCAATCCTCGCTTTCGAGGAGCTCGCGCATGCCGACCGGCGTGGGCTTCTGGTTCGGCACTTCGACGCCGACCGCCGCCTTGCCGGGAATCGGGGCGAGGATGCGCACCGACTGCGCGCGCATGCCGAGGGCAATGTTCTTGTCGAGGCCGGCGATCTTCTCGACGCGCACGCCGGGCGCGGGGACGACCTCGTAGCGGGTGATGACCGGGCCGACGTGAATTTCGCCGAGGGTGACCTCGACGCCGAATTCGCTCAGGATGCGCAGGAGGTTCTCGGCGTTCTGGCGGTGCTCCTCCTCGGTGTTGGAGGCGTCGGGCTTCACCTGCTCCTTGAGGAGCGTGAGCGGGGGAAACTGGTAATTGGCGTCGTCGCTCTGCGGGAGGGTGATCTTTGCCTTCTTGGGCTCCTCGGGCTTGACGATGTTGAGCTCCACTTTGCCCGTCGCGACGGCGAGCGACTTGGTGTCGGTCGCGGGCTCGGTGGCGCCGCGGCCGTTGCCGAGGCGAAGCGACGGCGCCTTCGGCTCGGGCTTCCCGGCGGCGGCACGGATGGTCGCCGCGTCGGGTTCGGCGGCCGGGGAAGTCGCGGGCGTGGTCGCGCCGGTGCTGCGAGGCGTGGCGGCGCGGGCGAGAGGGTCTTCGCCCGACTTCGGAACGAACGTCTTCTTCCCGGCGGGGCCGACCGGAGCGGCGGCGGTCGGCGGGGGCGTGTTGTTCGCGCCGGTGGTGGCCGCAATGACGGCGGCGGCCGCCTTCTGCTTTTCGCGGGCGTCCTTTTCGCGGGTCTTCGCTTCGGCCACCTCCGCGCGCAGTTTCGCGCGTTCCTCGCGCCACGCCTGGAAACGGGCGAGCAGCCGCTCGAACTCGGCGCCGATGTCCTTCGTGAAAAGGATGAACAGGAAGCACCCGATGTATATGGCGCCGAGCACCATGGCGGAACCGAAGCCGCCGAGCGGCACCTTCAGCCCGCTCTGGTAAACGAGTTCACCCACCAGCCCGCCCCAGTCATTGGGGAAGTAGTTGCTCTTCCCGTATTCGACCATCGCGAGCAGGCCAGAGCCGGAGATCAGCCCGAACACCATGGCGAGATACCGCCCGGTGGTGAGGTGCTTCGACATCCGGATCGCGAGGTAGACGAGCCAGTAGAGATAAAACGGGATGCACCAGGCGCTGACGCCGAACGTCCAGAATGCGGCCCACGCAGCGTGCGCGCCCCAACTGCCGGCCAGGTTGGTGTCGACCGGCTGGGTCGAGATGAGGCTGGTCTGGTTCGGGGTGAAATCGAGCATCGCCACCAACAACCAGGACGCCACCAGGAAGCAGCCCACGGCGACCAGCCAATTGGGCTGGTAGCGCGGTCCCTGAAACGACGGCCCGTCGTTTGGGTTTGAACTCTCAGACTTAGGCATTTGATCTCGACCGGTTTTCGATCTGCGCGGATTCCACGCTAACGAAGAAGCCGGTCAAATGTAAATGCCCCCGGGCCCGAGTTAAGTTCTCATCAAATCCTTATCTCAGAATTCCATGCGCGACCTACTGCGGTTTGCACCACTTTATCAGGAACGAGTATGGGGTGGGAGGGCGCTGGAGACCGCGCTGGAGCGCGTCCTGCCGCCCAATCGACCGATTGGGGAGAGCTGGGAGCTCGTGGATCGCCCCGAGGCCCAGTCGCTGATCGCGGGTGGCGCGCTGGCCGGCCAGAAGCTGCGCGATGTCCTGACCAAGCATGCTGCCGACATCATGGGGCCGACATGGCCGGCCGAGCGGCCGTTTCCGATCCTCGTCAAATGGCTCGATTGCCGCGAACGGCTGAGCCTCCAGGTGCATCCGCCGGCGAACGTTGCCCCGGAACTGGGCGGCGAGCCGAAAACCGAGAACTGGTACATCGCGGCCACCGGCCCCGGCGCCGAACTCATCGTCGGCCTGAAGCGCGGCGTCACCCGCCCGCAGTTCGAGAAGGCCATCGAGCAGAACACGGTCGAATCCTGCGTGCACCATTTCCGCGTGGCCGCCGGCGATTCCATTCTCGTGCACAGCGGCCAGGTCCACGCGATCGACGCGGGCAACCTGATCCTCGAGATCCAGCAGAACTCCGACACGACCTATCGCGTGTACGACTGGGGACGCGTCGGCCTGGACGGCAAGCCGCGCCAGCTTCACATCGCGCAGTCCCTGCGCTCGATCGACTGGGATGACTTCGAGCCTGCGCCGGTGCGCGCCGCGCCCACCGGCGGCGTGATCGCGGATTGCGCCGAGTTTCGCATTCGCCGCCTCGTGCTCGGGGCTGGCGAGCGCCTGCACCTGCGCGCGGGCGAGCAGCCGCGGATCGTGAGCATCGTGAGCGGGACGGTTCGTGCCGCCGGCGAGAATCCTTCCGGCACGCGTTCGCCGCTCGGCCAGAAGCTCCCGCGCGGAGAAAACGTTCTCGTGCCCTACGCCGGCGCCTTCACGTTCTCCGCCGAGACGACGACCATCCTGCTCGTGACGGAGAACTTCGCCGGGATCATCGAATAAGTCGCGCACGGCTCCGGCGTCGCGGTCTCACGTGGCGCCCGGATCGCCGCGCCACGGCAGCACATCGGCGCGGTCCGCCGTCGAGCTTGCCGCTCTGTGCCCCGCCCGCGCCCCGCGCCGCGTCGCAACTTGACGGCGCGCCGCGAACCTCGGTGCCGCCGGCGGGTTGCACGAGGGGCGGCCGCTGCACGGCAGACTTGAAGAAACCAGGAACCCACTGTTAATTCGGCCCTCTTTTGCCGCATGCCTGACGCAGATCCTTCCAAGCCAACGACCCAAGCTGCTGAAAAGCAGAATGAAGCAGCGACTGCTGCCACCGACGCCGCGAACGCCACGCCCACCGCCGGAACGGAGGCGGGCAGCGCGACGACGGCCACCGATGCCGCCGTGCAGTTGATCGCGGCGAAGGCGGAGGCTTCGGCCAACTACGACAAGTACATGCGCGCGGTCGCCGACCTGGAAAATTTCCGCCGCCGTGCGGTCCGCGAGAAGGACGAGCTGCGGACCATCGCGACCGGGCGCGTGCTCGAAGACCTTTTCCCGGTGTTGGACAACCTGAGCCTCGCGGTGGCCCACGCCCGCCAGCCGAATGCTGACGTGAAGTCGCTCTTGGGCGGGGTAGAAATGGTGCTCAGCCAGCTCAAGTCCGCGCTCGGCAACCACGGCGTTAAGGACATCAACCCCGTCGGACAGCCCTTCGACCCCCACCAGCACGAGGCCATTTCGCACGAGCCCAGCGCGACGGTGAAGGCGGAGCACGTGATCAACGTCGTGCGCACCGGCTATTCGCTCAATGGGCGACTGCTCCGGGCCGCGGCGGTGACGGTCTCCAGCGGCCCCGCCAAACCCGCGCCCGACGGGAAGCCCGCCTGATTCTTTTCGCGCAGCCCTCTGCCGATTTACTCCAGCTGACCCATGGCCCAGGAAGACTATTACGAACTGCTTGGCGTCTCCAAAACCGTCTCTCCGGAAGAGCTCAAGAAGGCTTACCGGAAGAAGGCGGTCCAGTTTCACCCGGACAAGAACCCGGGCAACAAGGAGGCCGAGGAGATGTTCAAGAAGGTCTCCCATGCCTACGAGGTGCTGAGCGACGCCGACAAGCGCGCGGCCTATGATCGCTATGGCCCGGCGGCCTTTGAAGGCGGTGCCGGCGCCCCAGGCCCACGCGGTCCGGGCGGCATGGGCGGCGGCGGGTTCCACGATCCGTTCGACATTTTCCGCGAGGTCTTCGGCCAGCAAGGCGGCGGCGGTGGCATCTTCGAGGAGATGTTCGGCGGTGGCGGCGGCCGCGACGGCAGCCGCGACGGTGCCGACCTGCGCTACGACCTCGAGATCACGCTCGAGGAGGCCGCGCGCGGCGTGGAGAAGGAGATCGCTTTCCGCAAGAACGTGACCTGTGAGCGGTGCGATGGCACCGGCGCGGAGCCGGGTTCACGCCGCGTGACGTGTCCGACCTGTCGCGGCGCGGGCCAGATCCGGCGGTCCGGCGGCATCATCACGTTTACGCAGACGTGCCCCACGTGCGGTGGCGCGGGCACGAAGATCGAGAAGCCCTGCTCGGCGTGCCGGGGCGAAGGCCGCGTGCCGAAGAGCACCAAGCTCAACGTGCGCATCCCTGCGGGCGTCGACACGGGTTCGCGGCTGCGTTCGTCCGGCAACGGCGAGGCCGGACTGGCCGGCGGTCAGCCGGGCGACCTCTACATCGTGCTCACGGTGAAGGAGCACGAGTTGTTCGAACGCCAGGGCGAGGACCTCTTCTGCGAGGTGCCGATCAAGTACACGCTCGCGGCGCTCGGCGGTTCCGTCGAGGTGCCCACGCTGTTCGGCAAGGGCGCGCTGAAGCTTCCCGCCGGTACCCAGAGCGGCACGACCTTCCGCCTTCGCGGCAAGGGCATGCCGAGCCTGCGGGGCGGCCACCAGGGCGACCAGTTGGTGCGCGTGCAGGTGGAGGTGCCGCAGTCGCTCACCGCTGAGCAGCGTCGCCTGCTGGAGGAGTTCGCTCGCGTGAGCGGCGACGCCGCCGAGCCGACGTCACGCTCGTTCTTCGAGAAGGCGAAAAAGTTCTTCTGAGCTTCCGACCGCCGCCCCCGTCGCTCAGCGCCCGGGGGCGGTCACGCGGCGCATTTCGCGGGTGCCGCCGACGCGGTATACGCCTTGGTAAGTCGTCTCGACCCCGCTGGGTGCATCCTTGGCGTTCGTGGAAAACGCGGCGCCGCTGCGCAGGTGGTTCATCCACGTGGCACGGCGCGCGTAGGCGTCGGCGCCTTCATTGCCGAGCGTGCCCTGCAGGTCGGCCTCGGCCCGCTTGGCGAGCGCAGTGAGCTGCGTGCGGCGCTCCTGGTCGGTCAGGGCGGCGTTGCGCTGGATGTCGAGCGACTGGGTCGCGTACGAGGCGCGCAGGGCGATCACCTGGTCGGTCGTGGTGGCGGGAAGGTTTAGCCGGCGGGAAATCGCGGCGAGCGTGCCATAGTCGCTGTCGTGCGCGCGTTGCAGGGCGGCGCGCTGGTCGGGCGTGAGCGTGGCATCAATCGTCGCCTGCAACTGGCGCTCCGCCTCGCGCCGCTCGCGCATCTGGTCGGGCGTGAGCTGACCGTCGTTGTTCGCGTATTGGTCGGCGAACGCCTTCTGCAGCGCGTAAACCTGCCGGTACTGCTCCTCGGTTTCGAGCGCCGCGCCGTAGCGCCACATCACCTGATGCGCCGCCGGTGAGTCGTGGAGTTCATACTGTTCGCGCTCCTCGGGGGTCATCGCCGCCGCGATGTCGCGCTCCCGCTCCTCGCGCAGCAGCTTCATCTTTTCGCGATCGGAGGGGAGCTGGATCGCGCCCTGATCTGCGTACGCGCTCTCCATCATGTCGGCATAGTCCTGCTCAATCCGCTGCAGCTTCGTTCGCTTCTCGGGCGAGAGGTAGCCGTAGCGCTCGCTGCCACCGCCAAAAATCGTGCCGACGTCCGCCCCAAACGCACGCCGCAGTTCGTCGTTGAACTCGCGCTGCGCCTTGCGGACCTCGACGCGCGACTGCGCCGTGGCGTCCGGATCAAAAGGCGTCCGGCGCCAGTACCGGGCGTCGGCCTGCTGCGACGCGCGCAGTTCCTTCATGCGCGCCTGCAGCCGAAACATCGCGCGGCCAATGACCAGTTGCCGCGCCACCTCGGGCGTGCAGCCGGCCGCGATCAGCGCATCGGCGTCGCCCGACTCCAGCGCCGCCTGCAGCGCGGCCGCCGTGCCGCCGCCCCGGTCGGAACTCGCGCGGCGCTCCGGGGCCGGCGACGTGGCGCGAGTCGGGGCGGTGCCGCCCGAGCGTTGGAGGACGAAGCCGATGAGCACGCCGTTCGCGAGCAGCGAGCCGGCAAGGAGCAGGGGAGTGATGCGCATGGAGCAGGAGAGGCGGGAGCAGAACGATGCAGTCAGGGCGAAAGACGCGGCAATGCCCGCTTTCTTAGCTTCAGGCAATCCATGGCGCCGCCGGTTCCATCCTCCTGGCGAACGTCGGCACGCGGCCACGCCGATCCGGAGGTGGCGTTCGGAGGCAGCGGCACGCGTCGGCGGCAGGAGCCCAGGGGCCGAGGGCTGCAATTATTATCAACTAATCCATAATGGGTTGTGGAATAATGTCCGGATACTTCCCGCATAATGTCCGGATACTCCGGAATAATGTCCGGATACTCGCGGCGCGCTCCGATCGGCGTGGCGGTCGACCGGGCAGCGTCGACAGTCGCGAGCCGCTGGTAGGAAACGTCGACGCGCCGGCCAAACCCGGGATTTACAACCCGCGTGGCTCTGGCGAGGGTGGGGGCGTGGTGCTCGAGAATCCCAAACTGATGCCGTTGCCGGAGGCGGTTGCCTGGCGTGAACGCTGCCGGACGGCCAAACGTCGCGTGGTGTTGACCAATGGTGTCTTTGACCTGCTGCACACGGGGCATCTCTACTACCTCCAGCAGGCGCGGGCGCTGGGCGACGCGCTCGTCATCGTCCTCAACGCCGACGCGAGCGTTCGCCTGCTCAAGGGCCCCGCGCGTCCGGTTCAGTCCGAGGAGCAGCGGGCCTACGCGCTGGCTGCGCTGGCGTGCGTCGATGCGGTGACGATTTTTCGCGAGCCGCGGCTGACGGCGGAGATCCGCGCGCTGCGTCCGGACCTCTACTGCAAGGCGGGCGACTACACGCTCGAAAAACTCGATGCCGGCGAGCGCACCGCGCTCCAGGAGGTCGGGGCGGAAATCCGCTTCCTGCCGTTCCTGCCCGGGTTCAGCACCACGTCGCTGATCGCGCGGATCAAGGCGGCGGGCGAGATTTAGGGCGGGCACGCGGCGGGTGCGGCAGGCCTCGCGGGCGGGTGACGCACGCCACGGATTTATTCGTGTGCATTCGCCGGCAAACCGGCTTGGCTCTGCCGTACCATGCGCGTCGTCATTCTTGGTTCCGGCCGCGGCTCGAATGCCGAGGCGATCCTCAAAGCCCAGAAAGAAAACCGGCTGGGTCGGGCCGAGGTTGTGCAGATTTTTGCGGACCGGCCTGACGCCGGGTTGCTGGAGCTAGGCGCGCGGTTCGGCGTGCCGGCGCACTTCCTGGATCCGGCGCCGTACAAGTCGAAGCTCGATGGCGCGGCCGAGCAGGCCTACATCGCGGCGATCACCGCGTGCCGGCCCGACCTCGTCGTCCTCGCCGGCTTCATGCGCGTGCTGAAGATGCCGTTCATCGCGGCATTCGAGCGTCGGATCATCAACCTCCACCCGAGCCTGCTGCCGAGTTTCCCGGGGCTGGATGGCATCGGGCAGGCGTTTCGCCGCGGCGTGAAGGTCACCGGCTGCACGGTCCACTACGTGACCCTCGAAGTGGACGGCGGACCGATCATCGACCAGGCCGCGGTGAGGATCGAGGAGACTGACACGCTGGAATCGCTCACCGCCAAGGTTCACGCCGCCGAGCATCACCTGCTGCCCACCGTGATCGCTCGCCTGAGCGAGCGCTGGACGCCGGGGGAGTAGCCCGCCCCCCCTCTTTCTCTTTCTCGTTCTCTCTCGACTGCGGCGCCGCCGTGCGCCGCCCCGGTTGGTGCGACCTAACGAGAACGAGAACGAGAACGAGAACGAGAACGAGAACGAGAACGAGAACGAGAACCCCGCGGGGCGAGGGCTCCTGAGATCCCCCTCGGATCCCGCCGCCCCATTCCGCCGGCTTGCGTGCCCGCGGCGTTGTGGCGACGGTGGGGGCGCATGGCTCTCTTTGAATTCAAGGTCGAAATCCCGGCGGCTGGCGCCGATGCGGCGGATACGGTGCTGCTCGAGCGCGGCTCGGCGAACTGGAGCATTCTGCAGGATGCAATCGCGCTGCGGGCCTGGCTCGTCGGGCTCGGCGACAGCGAAATGACGCTGCGCGGCGAATGGACCCCCTTGGCCGCGGCGCTGGCCGAAGCCGGGGTGACGCCGGTTGAGGCCGGCGTGATGCGGACGCTGGCGGACACGGACTGGCGCGAGAGCTACAAGGCTCATTTCCACGCGTGGCAGTTCGGCCGGCTGCACTGGGTGCCAATCTGGGAGAAACCCACCTTCCAAGTGCCGCCAGGCGATACCGTGCTCTGGCTCGACCCGGGGCTCGCGTTCGGCACCGGCAACCACGAGACGACGCGGTTGTGCATCGAGCGGCTCGTCGCGATCGACACGGAGCTGCCCGGGCACGGCTGGACGCACGAGTCGGCGCGGATCATCGATGCGGGGTGTGGCTCGGGCATTCTCGCGTTGTCGGCGGCGCTGCTCGGGTACGTGCAGGTGGACGGCTTCGACAACGATCCCGAGGCGATCCGCATCAGCGGCGAAAACGCCGCGATGAACGGACTGCAGAACCGCGTGCGCTTCGCCGTCGGCGATCTCGTCTCGGGCCTCACCGGCCGCGAGGCCGAGGTGGTCATGGCGAACATTCAGGCCGACGTGCTGATGCGCTTTGCCCGTGAACTCGTGGCGGCGGTCGCGCCCGGCGGGGTGCTGATCCTGAGCGGCATTCTGGCCCACGAGAACGCCGCGGTGCGGACAGCGTTTGAAAAAGTGGTGCCGGGCTGGACCGTAAACGCCCGCACGATGGGCGAGTGGAGCGACGTCTTGCTGCAACGCCCGCGGGCCGCATAACCTTCGCGACGCGTTCAACCCCATCGCGTCATGGATCCCGTTCCTTTCCGTTCCGGCGCCGCGTTTCGCCGCTGGCTCGCGCGTCATCACGCGAGCGCGACTGAGCTCGTGCTGCTGTTCTACAAGAAGGAGTCGGGTCGCGGGGGCATCACCTACGCCGAGGCGCTGGATGAGGCGCTGTGCTATGGCTGGATCGACGGGATCAGGCGCTCGCTCGACGCGGAGGGCTACACCATCCGGTTCACGCCGCGTAAGCCGAAGAGCTTCTGGAGTCGCGTCAACGTGCGCCATATCGAGCGGCTCATCGGCGAGGGGCGCATGCAGCCGCCGGGACTGGCCGCGTTCAAATTGCGCGTGCCCGAGCGGACCGGGGTGTACTCGTTCGAGCAGCCGACCGCGGAGTTGCCGCCGGCAATGGAGGCGCAGTTTCGCCGCGAGCAGGCCGCCTATGAGTTCTTCCTGGCGCAGCCGCCGGGCTATCGCCGGACCATTCTGCGCTGGGTTACCAGCGCGAAGCAGGACGTCACGCGCGAGCGGCGAATCTGCCACCTGATCCGCGCTTCCGCCGACCGCCGCCGCCTCGACCTGATGGCCCCCAACGCGTGAGCCCGCGGCAGGTCGGTCCACCTGACGGCTGACCGGTCGAACACTCCGCCTCGCGCGCGGGCGCGTTCCGGTCCTGACTCCGCCTCCTCTGGGACTGGGGTTCAGCCTTCGGCCTTCAGCATTCAGCCTTCCTTCCGTAACCACCGTGTGGTTACGGCAAGCGGGGGGGCGGACCTGCTCACAGGGGCGGTGCTCAACCCATTGCGGGAAAGGGGAAATTTCACCGGCGCAGGCGGTTGCGCGGCGCCCGTGAATTTCCCCATGCGTGATTCGGGAACCCCGCGGCCGAATAGATTTTGCGCCCCCTCCACCCCGGGAGTTTAGAGGGGCGTAATCGAAAACAGCCTGATGTCTGAGCACTTTCTCATTGTTGATGACGATGCCGACAGCGCGTTCCTCGCGCGTCGCAATCTCGCCGTCGCCTTTCCCCACGCCGCGATCGAACAGGTCGAGACCGGCCAGGCGGCGCTGGATGCGCTGGCCCGTGACGAGTTCACGGCCGTCATCACGGATTACCGCATGCCCTGGATGGACGGCCTGACGCTCGTCCGGAAGATCCGCGAACGGAACCTCCCGGTGCCGATCATCATGCGGACGGCCATGGAGGACCTCGAGGCGCAGGCCCGCGCGGCCGGAGTGGACTACGTCCTGCCTTGGTTTCGCTGGCGCGAGCTCGGCGAGGTCGTGCGCGAGGTCCTGCACTGCAACACCACCGGCCATTCGGAGAAGTCGTGATGACACCGCAGACGCCGCGCACCCGCCCGATCCTGATCGTCGATGACGATCCGGATGCCGTGGCGCTCACCAAACACGCCCTGGCCAAGGCCGGGATCAAAACCCAGATCGACGTCCGCGAGAATGGCGACGACGCGATCCGCTACCTCAAACACTGCCTGGCGGAGGGCGACCACGCGCTGCCGCTCGTCCTCTTCCTCGACCTCAAGATGCCCGGCACGGATGGCTTTCAAGTGCTCGACTGGATCCGGCAGGAACCGCGGCTGCGCCGGCTGTTGACGGTGGTGCTGAGCTCCTCGACCAGCTCGCGTGACGTCGACAAGGCGTATGCGCTCGGAGCGAAGACCTATTTTGGCAAGTACCCGGTCGCCTCCGACGTGAAGACGGTGTTCCAACTCGCGAACGCGATGCTCACCGTCGACGAGATCGAGAAGTTCGTCCTGCCGGGCATCCGGCCGACGCCGACGAACGCCTGAAGAGGGGCCGGGCAGGAGGGGCCTTGCCTTTCCCCGCGGTCACGGCGAGGGTGGCGGCTCGTTAATTGGCGTATGATGCCAGCCGCTGGTGAATCCTCAGGTGATGATTCGAAACCCGAGTGTCGGGAACGCGCTGACAGCGGACGAAATAAACGAATCAGCACCATGAGCACCAAACTGTATGTCGGGAACCTGTCGTTCAGGATCGCGGAAGGTGAGCTGCACGACGCGTTCGGGCAGTTCGGCAATGTCACGGAGGTTTATCTTGCCACCGATCGCGTGACCGGGCGTCCGCGTGGGTTTGCCTTTGTGACCTTCGCCACGCCGGAAGAGGCGAAGCTCGCCACGGAGAAGATGAACGGGGCCGAGCTGGACGGTCGCGCCATCAGCGTCAGCGAGGCCAAGGCCCGCGATGAGGCGGGCGGCACGACCGTGGCCGGTCGCACCTACACGAGCCCGAACCGGAAGGCGGGCGCGTTCCACCAGCGCGGCAACCGCCGTCACTGACGCCCGGCAGCCACGAAGTGGACGCCGCCCACCGAGACAACGTTCTCGCCGGCGGCGGCGATCACGTTGCGGCCCGCGGCGCGACTTCGCGGCGCCGCCGGCAAGCCGAGGGTGGCGCGAAGCTGGTCGGCGTCGGCCGGTGACAGCCGGAGGGTGGTCAGCCACGCGCTGTTTACCGACACGGAGGCGGTCCCGGCCGTTTCCATCAACCCCGGCTGATTCCGGCGCGCCCAATCATCGATGCAGCCGGTCATCAGCGCGAACGTCACGACCGGCCGTCGGCTCCAGTACTCGATTTCGCCGGGATACACGGCCCGGTCCAAGACCCGCCGATATGCCCGCTCCATCACGGCCCGGTATTCGGCGGTCGGCTGCTCGAGTTCGCAGGCGAGTTCGGAGCTGATCGCAAAGTAGGTTTTCCCTTGTCCCTGCCAGCGCTGGAGGTCGGTGGGGCTGGGAGCGCGACCAAGAACGTCAGCATAGGCGCGTTCCACCACCGTGCGCCGGGCCGACTCCGGCGCCGTCGCCAAAGCGTTGCCCAGCGTGCGCCATAGGTCCGCCGGCTTCCCTGCGAGCGTGGCGCGCTCGGTGTCGGTCGGAATCCGACCGTGCACGAGCATGAACACGGCCGCATGCGGGTCGGACAATTTCGCGGGGGCGGCGGACGCGGCGGGGGCGAGCAGGGCGGCGGTGGCCAGGCAGAGCGCGGCGAAAAGCTTCATGGGGAGGGACCCCAGCGAAGCCGCGTCGCCGCGCGCACGCAACCGGCCCCTCGGTCAAACTGTGGAGCGGAGCCGGCGGGGGGCACCCTCGCGGGGCTAGTGGCCGGGCGAAAGATGGGTGTCGGAGTCGCCGCGATGGAGCGACGAGCTGACTTTCCGGCCGATCGCCAGGCCGGCGATGAGCAGGATCGCGAAGAGCGCGAGGAACAGGAAGAACAGGACCTTGGCGATGCTCGCCGCGGCCCCGGCGATGCCGGTGAAGCCCAGCGCGGCGGCGACGATGGCGATAATGGCGGAGATGGCGGCCCATTTAAGCATGATGTGATCCCTCCAGGTTTCGTGCGCCGGCGACACGCGCCGCGCGCGCCGAGGGACCGACCGAGGTCGCCGCCGTTCCCCGGCGATCGCCCAGCGGCGAGCCTCGGGAAATCTACGTGGTGCTTGCGCGCCCCGGCGGCTGCAGCCATGCCTGACGGACCCTGTTCGCGACGTAACTGCGGCATTCCCCGGCTCTTGCCTGCGACCGCCGCCTTTTTCCCAGGTATGTCCAACCCCGCTCCTACCTCGCATCACCCGGCTGAACCATGGACCGCCCGCTTGGGGGCGGGGATCGGTTCCGACCTGCGGCATGCGGTCCGCCTGCTGCGCAAGCATCTCGGCTTCACCAGTGTCGCGCTGCTGACCCTGGCGCTGTGCATCGGCGCGAACACCGCGATCTTCTCCGCCGTGTACGGGCTCATGTTGCGGCCGCTGCCGTATCCGAAGCCCGACGACATCGTCGAGGTCTACAACCAGTATCCGAAAGCGGGGCTGCCGAAGATGCCGAGCAACGTGGTGCAGTACCTGGACTACAAGCGGAACGCCACGTCCTACCGCGCGCTGGCGCTGTGGTCGGGCGCCTCCGGCCTGTTCGGCGAGGACGCGCAGGCGGAGGTGATGACGGGCGCGCGGGCAACGGCCGATTTCTTCGATGTGCTCGCGGTGCAGCCGTTTCTCGGGCGGTTCTTCACGCTCGAGAACAGCCAGCAGAACGCGGACAAGGTGGTCGTCCTGACCCGCTCCTTTTGGGAGCGCCACTTCCAGGCCGATCCCGCGGTGATCGGGCGCACGGTGCGTTTCGATGGTGAAAGCTACACCGTCGTGGGGGTGGCCCCGCGCGAGGTCGAGGAGTTCAATGCCACAGTGCGCTTCATCCTGCCGTATTCGTGGTCGCCGGCGGCAGAGAATCCGCAGGGCCGGCACGGCGTGTCGCCCTTTCTGTTCGGCCGGCTCAAGACGGGCGTCACGCCGGAGCAGGCGCTCGCCGAGGCGCGGTTGATCGAGCGGCGCTACTATGACGCCGCGGTGCCCCCGCTCCGGGAGTTCATTGACCGGGCGGGGCATCAGATCGGCGTGGGCACGCTGCATGTGCTGCGGATCGAACCCCTGCGCAGCCGGCTGCTCCTCCTGCAGGGCGGGGTGGCTTTCGTGCTGCTGATCGGATGCCTCAATGTCGCGAACCTGCAGCTCGCGCGGGCCAATGGCCGGCAGGCGGAGCTGGCCGTCCGGTTCGCCCTCGGGGCCTCCCGCGGGCACATTGCGCGGCAGTTGTTCGTGGAGAATCTCCTCCTCACGACGGCGGGCATGCTCGGCGGCCTGGGCGTGGCGGCGTTGGGGGTGCGCGTCCTGAACCATTACCGTGAGCAGATGCTCGCGCACGCCCTGCCGTTCTCGCTCAGCGGGCAGGTGCTGGTGATCACGATGGCGGTGACCGTGCTGGCGGCTCTCCTGATCACCGTCGTCCCGCTGGTGCACGTCTTCCGGGGCAACCTGCTCGCGCTGGTGCATCGCAGCGCCCGCGGGTCGTCCGGCGGCTCGCGCGTGCGTGCGGTGAGCAGCCTGCTGGTCGTGGCGCAGATCGCGATCGCGCTCATGCTCCTCACCGGCGCCGGGCTGCTCATTCGCAGCTTCCTCAAGGCCACCGCGGTCAACCCCGGCTTTGACCCGCAAGGCGTGGTGGCCGCGCGCATCGTCATCCCGCGGAGCCACCGGGCGGACGACGCCGCGGCGAAGAGTTTTCAGGAACGGCTGGTGCAGGCGGCGAAGGAGATTCCCGGCGTGTCCGCGGCGTCATTGTCGTTTGCCATCCCCTTCCGCCGCGGCCTGCCGATCAACGCGTTGATCCTGCAGAATGATCCCTTCCCTCCTGGTTCGCCCCAGCCCGGCGCGTACCGGGTGATCGTCTCGCCGGAGTATTTCGCGGCCCTCCGCGTGCAGCTCATCGAGGGCCGGTTCCTTGAACCGGCCGACCTCGCGCCCGGGCGTCGCGCCTTCGTGGTCGACGAGACCTTCGCGCGCAAGTACTTCCCGGGCCGCTCCGCGGTGGGCGGTCGCTTTGCGTTTGGCGGGCGGCCCCAGCGGGATGACGGCTGGGCCACGGTCGTCGGTGTCGTGCGCAACGTGCCCCACAACGGCGTGGAGGACCGCAGCGGCGTGCCTTTCGTCTACCAGGCGCTCGGCGGGCGCCCGGGCGGTGTCATGCTGTTGGCCCGCACCGAGCGGCATGCGGCCGAGGTGATTCCGCTGCTGCGTGAAAAACTCCGGGCGCTCGACCCGGGGGCGGCGATCTACGAGTCGAACTCCCTCGAGGGCTATATCGCCGAATCGTTCAATGAGCGGCGTGGCGTGATGATCCTGCTGGGAAGCTTTGCCGGCCTCGCGCTGTTCCTTTCCGGCATCGGGATTTACGGCGTGCTCGCGTACGACGTCTCGCAGCGCACGCGCGAGATCGGCGTGCGCTGCGCCATCGGCGCCTCCGAAGCCCAGGTTGTGAGCCTCATCATGCGCCAGGGAATCTGGCGCGCCGTCATCGGCCTCGCGATCGGCCTCGTCGGCGCGTGGTGGTTGAGTCGATACCTGCGTTCCATGCTCTTCGACCTGAGCCCGTTCGACCCGTGGTCCTACGGCGTCGTCGCGCTGCTGCTGCTCGGAGTGGCGGCGGTCGCCAGTTTCCTCCCCGCGCGCCGCGCCGCCCGGATCAGCCCGCTGGAAGCCCTGCGGGTGGATTGAGCGGCGGCGCGTCCGCCGCGAGCTCTTTCTCTTCCTCTTACTCTTCCTCTTTCTCTCCGAGGCCGGGCGCGAGAACGAGAACGCCTTCGGAGTGAGAGCGAAAGTGAGAGTGAAAGTGCGGAGTGACTGACTGACCGACCCTCAATCCCTCAATCCCTCAATCCCTCAATCCCTCAATCCCTCAATCCCTCGAGAGAAAGAGGAAGAGTACGAGCAAGAGTAAGAACCCAGGAGGGGGTTGACGGCGGGGGGAGTTTGCGGCTGAGTGGCAGCCTTCTGCCTCGCGAGAGGCGCAACCTTCAACCGCTCAACACCACTCATCTATGCCGGAGATTGTTCTGAGTTTTTCGCTCTCGTGGGTTGGCGCGGACGCGTCGGTCTGACGCGTAGGATCGTTTGAATCCGGACCGGCCGCCCCGAGGCGGTTTTTTTATGCCCGCGCGCAGCCGTGCGCTGCCGGCGCGTTTCCCGGTTCCTTCCTTCGATTCCGCTTACGATCATGACTCTCTCTTCCCTCGGCTGGGACGACTTCTTCGCGAACGCGTTCCAGCCTTATTCCTCCAACGGACTCGTGCCCGCCCGCGTGGCGTGCGAGCACAAGCACGCCTACGACCTGCTCGGCGCCGACGGCGAGCTGGCCGGCGTCTGCACCGGCCGGTTGTTGCACCTCGCGGCAGAGTCCGCCGAACTGCCCGCGGTGGGCGAC
Source organism: Opitutus sp. ER46 (assembly GCF_003054705.1). NCBI lineage: Bacteria > Pseudomonadati > Verrucomicrobiota > Opitutia > Opitutales > Opitutaceae > Opitutus > Opitutus sp. ER46. The sequence continues at coordinate 350,016 of NZ_QAYX01000019.1, read as the reverse complement.
TGGGTCGCGGTGTGCCCGCGTCCCACCCCCGGCCCCGACGGCGTGCCCACGGCCGACATTCACTTCGTGCTGCCGCGGCGCACCTGCTTTTCGCGCGCCGCGGCCGGCGCGCCCGGTCGCGAACAGGTCCTCGCAGCCAACATCGACACCGTGTTCCTCGTCATGGGCCTCGACGCGAACTTCAACCTGCGCCGCATCGAGCGCTACCTCGCGGTGGCGCGTGCCGGCGGGGCGGAGCCCGTGGTGGTGCTCACGAAGGCCGACCTGCATCCCGCGCCGGCGGAGGCCGCGGCCGAGGTGCGGTCCATCGTGCGCACTGTGCCGGTCGTCACGTTGAGCGCGGTCGAGAACGCCGGGCTCGATGGGCTGTCGCCTTGGCTGCTGCCGGGCGCGACGATCGCGCTGCTCGGTTCGTCGGGCGTCGGCAAGTCCACGCTCATCAACCGGCTCCTCGACGAGGAGGTGCTGGCCACCGGCGCGATCAGCACGGCCGTCAACAAGGGCCGGCACACGACCACCCGCCGCGAGATGCTGCCGCTGCCCGGGGGCGCGCTCGTCATCGACACACCCGGACTCCGGGAACTGCAGTTGTGGGACGTCTCGGAGGACACGTTGGCCGAGTCGTTCGATGACGTCGCGGCGGTGATTGCGCAGTGTCGGTTCCACGACTGCACGCACGGCGGCGAGCCGGGCTGTGCCGTCGTGGCGGCACTTGAGTCGGGGGAGTTGGATGAAACCCGCTGGGCCAGCTATCAGAAACTCCGCCGCGAGCAGGCGTACGCCGCCCGTCGGGCCGACCCGCAGCTTGCGCGCGAACACCGCGATCGCTGGAAGAAGATCTACAAGGATCACCGCCAGCGGACCCGCCTCGAGGAACGGTCGGAGTAGCCGCCTTGGGCGCAGGAGCCGGGGGAGAATCCCGACGATTGCATTCGCCGCTGATGAAGGGGCGGTAATCGCAGCCGTTCTCTCCGCCGGGCCTGACTGGTTGGCCCGGCGGAGAGAACGGCGGTGCGCCCTCGTCCTCGCGCGCACCGCCGGGCGGCCGGTTCACGCGCCGCTCACGCCGGCGGTGAGCGCGCGGTGCATCTGGAGTTGGGTCAACTCGGTGCGTTGGAACCCCGCCTCGACGAACACGACGGCGGCGGCTTCGGGCCAGACGGCTTTGATCACGCACCGCCGGCCGGAAAAATGCGCCGGCAGCGCACGCAGCAGCGCCGTCGCGGCCCGCGTCCCGGCGGCGTCAGCTGGGTGGCCGAGGGCCCGGATCACGACGTCGCCTTGGTCGGGGCAGGCCACCGCAACGCCCGCGTCGCCGAGCCGAAACGCGCGGAGCGGCGGCGCGAACTGGGCCGCGGTGGCGGCGGAAATCTGCCATGGCCAGTCAGTGCCGACGTTGGCCATGTGCTGGGGCATCTCGGCCGGATCAATCTCGGTGAGGGCGCAGGCAGAGGCGCGCTCGGCGGTCGCCCCAATCTCGGTTGTCCGGGCGAAGCCAAGCAGCCGTCGGAGTTCGCGAAAGCCGCACTTCCGGTACAACGCGACCGCCGGCGCGTTCTGCTCGATGACCTCGAGGACGAAGGAGCGATCACCCCGGGCTTTCGCCATCGCGACGAGATGCCGGACGAACGCTTCGCCAGCGCCGCGTCTCCGCGCCTCGGGCACCAGGCACATCCCGGCCAACCGGCACGTCCAGCCGCGGCGCGCCAGCAACGCGGCCCCAATGGCAGCGCCGTCCGCGCTGACGATCTGGCTCTCCGCCAAGTCCACGCTGTCTACGCGGGCGGCCTGCAGCAGCGCACCGGCGGTGAAGGGGATTTGGACAAAGTAGTCGGCGAACCCGTGGGTGAGCACCGCGGCCGCCGGTTCGAGACCGAACGTGGACAAGGACGTGAACGCGAGGGACATGGGTGGTCGCCTATGGAAGCGATCCCGGTGCGGGCTGCAAACGCGGCGGGGGCGTCCGGTGTCGGGACTGCGCTCAGGGCCGCGTCGCCCGCTCCAGCGTGGTGAGGTGGGCGAGGGCGTGCTCGCGCCCCGCGCCGCACATCTCATCCGTCGGGCGCAGGCTCACGCAGACCGCCGGGCGCTCCGGTCTCCCAAACAGGGCGCAGCGCAGGTCGGGCAGGAGCTGCACGCAAGGCACCCCCGCCGGTTTCCCCTGCGGCATGCCGGGGATCGGCGAAGAGATCGAAGGCGCGATGCAGCACGCCGCGCAGCCTGCTCGGCAATCCATGCCCGCCACCCTGGGCGCCCGGCCGAAAGTGTCACGCAATACGTGACACTTCGGGCGCCCTCCCACGTCGGAAAACTGTCACGCAATACGTGACACTAGCGCCTCGCGCACGAGGGAACGGCGCGGAAAACTGTCACGTATTGCGTGACACTGGGCGCAGCGTCGGACGGCCGAAAGTGTCACGTATTGCGTGACACTGCCGGTGAACTCCGGGCGCGGCGCGCGTTCCATGGCGGGCATGAGCGTCAAAATCAAAGTCATCTTTCACAGTATCCACGGGCATGTGTTTCGCATGGCCGAGGCGGTGGCGGCGGGGGCGCGCGAGGTGGGCGGCGCCGAGGTCGAGTTGCTGCAAGTGGCGGAGACGCTGCCGGCGGCGGTGTTGGAGAAGATGGGCGCGGTCGAGGCGAGAACGGCGTTTGCCCACGTGCCGGTGGCGGACCCAAAGAAGCTGCCCGAGGCAGATGCGATCCTGTTCGGCAGCGGCACGCGCTATGGCAGCGCCACGGCGCAGATGCAGGCGTTCTTTGACGCCACGGGCTCGCTGTGGAGCAAGGGCGCGCTCGTGGGCAAGGTGGGGAGCGTGTTCACCTCGACCGCGACGCAGCACGGCGGCCAGGAGACGACGATCATCAGCATGCAGACGTTCCTGTTTCACCAGGGCATGATCGTGGTGGGCGTGCCGTATGCGGAGCAACGGTTGCTGGTGATGGACCAAATGACGGGTGGTTCCCCGTACGGCGCCGGCACGATCACGGGCGGCGAAGGCGAGCGCTGGCCGAGCGAAAACGAACGGGCAATCGCCCGGTATCAGGGCCGGCACGTCACCGAGATCGCGCGGCGATTGAAAGCCGGCTGACGCGACGTCGCGCCCGGGCCGGGGCGCCGGGCGGAGGCGGGGCGCGGCGACGGCCCCCATCCGCGGGTGGGTTTTGGGCCTACCGCAGGCCGGGGCGAAATTCCGGATGCGGCTTACCGGACTCCGCCACGGAACAGGCCCCGCGGGACCGCTACTATCGCCGCGTAAACCCCGTCGCATAACCAATGAAGAAATCACTCACTACCATTCTCGCGGTGCTGGCGCTCAGCAGCGGCATCGCCCTCGTCCAGACCGGCTGTGCCGGCACCTCCACGCAGGAGAGCACGGGCGAGTATATCGACGACGCCGGCATCACCACGAAGGTGAAGGCCGCGTTTGTCCGCGATCCGATCGTCAAGGCCCTCGACGTGAAGGTTGAGACCTTCAAGGGCACGGTGCAGCTCAGCGGCTTTGTGGATTCCCAGGAGCACAAGGCGCGTGCGGAGCAGATCGCCCGCAACGTGCCGGGCGTGCAGAACGTGACCAACAACATCACGATCAAGTAATCCGGGAAACCTCGTGGGCGGCGAGCGCCGTGGGCTGAGCCCCGCGGAGCCCGCCGCTTTTTTATCGACGTGAATTCCGCCGTGGCCCCACCCGCCCGCCCGTCGCCGCTGGATCGCCTGGCTGCGGCCGCCCTGTGGCGGATGGCGGTGATCGGGCTGGTGCTGATCGGGGCCTTCCTGCTGTTGCGGGACCGCATTGATGTGGAGGCGATGCACGCGTTCGCGCAACGCCGCCACGGGGGCGTGGTGTTTGCGCTGCTGTGCGTGCTCCCGCTCGTGGGGTTCCCCGTCAGCCTGCTGCACGTGGCCGCGGGCGTGCGGTTTGGCGCGGGCCTGGGCCTGGTCCTGGTGAGCACCTCAATCGGGTTCCAGCTGCTCGTGAGCTACGCGCTGGTGCGGCTCTGGCCGGAGCGCTTTGCGGCGCGGCTCGGCGACCTGCGGCAGCGGATCCCGCCGGGGGCGCATGCGAGCATCGCGGTTTTCGCGGTACTGCTGCCCGGCGCGCCGTATGTGGCGATCAATTACCTGCTGCCGCTGCTGGGGGTGCGGTTGCGGACGTACCTGCTGTGCTGCTGGCCGCTGCACACGTTGCGCGCGACGGTGACCGTGCTGCTGGGGGACCAGGCGGCGCACTTCACGCCCCTGCGACTGGGCATGCTGGGGGCGTATGCCCTGGCGCTCGCGGCGGGTTCCTGGTGGTTGTACCGGCGCCTGCGTCGAGAACTCGCAAATCCGCCCGCAGCGGCAGGTGATCCGAGGCCACACGGGTGAGGTCGTTGCGCACGGCGACAATGCCGTCGCACTGGAAGTGCCGGCTCACGAACATGTGGTCGATGCGCAGCAGCGGGTGCATGGAGCTGAAGGTGTTCAATGGCCGGTGGGCGCGGTCGAGCAACTGCACGTCGCGCAGCCGCGCGCTGGCCAGCCGGTAGGGCGTGCTGCCCGGCAGCAGGTTGAAGTCGCCGCACAGGATGATCGGCTCGGCGTCGAGGATCGGCCCGAGCCATTCGGGGCCGAGCAGCGCGCGCATCTGCAGCTCGCGCTCGTGCACTCCCAGGCCGAGGTGGGCGGTCACGACGTTCACCCTGTGCCCGGCCACCTGGATGCGGGCCCAGAGTCCGGAGCGGGGTTCATCCCACCAGCCATGCGGGTCGTCGGGCAGCCGCGCCCGCTTGACGATCTCGATGGGCCAGTGGCTGAGCAGCGCATGACCGTAGTGTTCGTCGCCGCGGGTCACGGTGGGGCAGAACACCGCGTGCATGCCGAGTTCGCGGGCAATGATCGCCGACTGATCCTCGGCGCGCGAGCGTCGCCGGCCGAGGTCCAGCTCCTGCAACGCGACGACGTCGGGCGCCTGCTCCCGGATCGCGCGGGCGATGCGCCGCGGCGAGACGCGGCCATCCATGCCGCTGCAGCCATGCGTGTTGTAGGTCATGAGCCGCAGGTGGGAACCGTGCCGCGTGGCCGGGCGCCACGCCGTAAGTGGGCTGCGGCCGAGGTGATGTAGCGCGGCGACCCGGAGCGCACTGGGCCGGATGAAGTGCTCGGTGCCGGGCGGGAGCCGCGTGCCCGAGGGCAGGAGCGCGAAGCCCTGGGTTTCCTCGGGCCCGAAGCCGGCGTGCGAGCCGTTCTCGGGCGCGAAGGTCCACGCGCCCGACCATGGACTCCACCCCACGAGCACGAGGTCGCCGCTGTGCGGATGCTGCAGCCAGGTCACGAGGTCGCGGGCGATTTCCTGGCGGAGCGGCTCGGGATGGGTCGTCAGGAGCGGTGGCACCTCGTCTGGGATGCGGGTCGCGCCGCGCGCGTGCACCCAGGTCATGGTGCCGTCACCGGCTTGCAGGAGCACGCCCGGGACGTGGTGCTGATGGACCAGCCGTTCGGCGAACCGGCGGCGCTGGGCGTCGTCGAGCGGTTCCTTGAAGTACAGGTGGCCGACGGGACCGAGCGCGGCCAGGACGAAGGGCTGGTCGGGGGAGGAGACAAAGTACTGGGGTGTGCCGTGGTAGCGGCGCCGGTGCCATGCGCGCGGGCCCTCCGCCTCGGGTTGCGTCGCGGCGTCCGGCGGCTGGTCCGGTGGGGAGGCGGCCCGGAGTTCGTCGTACACCTCGCGGACCATCCGTTCGACGCCGCCCGGGAATTCGAGGGCGAAAGAGCGGGTGTGCTCCTGGCCGTGGTCGGAGTAGATCCAGACGCTGTAGTCGCGCCGGCGGGATTTTTGCGCCTCGCGCCAGAGGCCCTTGATCGCGCGGTCGATGCCGCGCAGGGAGCGCAGCGCGAAACGGGAGCCGGGGCCGCGGCGGTGGGCGTGTTCGTCGTAGCCGACGAAGTTGGCGTGTACGATCGGCAGCCCGCGGGTCACGTCGATGCGCCCGCCGATCCGGATCAACTCGCGCAGCCCGGTCGCAATGAAGACGCGGGACAGGACGGTGGTGAACTCCAGGCTGGGCTTGCGCCCGTGGCGAATGCCCAGGAGGGCGGCGCGGACTGCGGCGCCGAGTTCAAGCGTGAGGAGTCCGGCGATACGAAGCGCGGCGGGGAGTTGGAGGAGCGAGAAGAGGACGAGGTTGCCGAACTTCCCGGTGCGCCAGAGATCGGCGAGGCTGTTGCTGGCGATGCAGAAGTGAGCCTCGTGCGGGCCGGCGCCACCGGTGTAGATGTTGGACCAGCTACTGCCATCGCGGAGGAGGCCCTCGGCTTGGGCGGCACAGGCCGCCTCGCGTTCCTTCGCGGGCGCCGGCGAGAACATCACCGAGAGGTCCTGCTGCCGCCGGTCGAGGAAGGCGAAGGCGGGGACGGCGCTCCGGACGCCGTAGAAGAGCTCGGCCTGCACCGCGGGCGTGGTGGTGGGCAGCCCGGGGTAGAACGCGTGCCACTCGTAGCCGTTGTGCCGGATCAGCCGGCGCAGAAACGGCATACGGCCCTGGGCAATCGCTTTTTCCAGGTGCACGCGGGCGAGGCCGTCGATCTGGATGAGCAGGAGGCCAGGCTCCTCGGCGGTGCCCTCGGACGGGGCCAACCCCAGGTGCCGGATGGCCCATTCGCTCCGACTCAGGCGACGGCGCGCCTGGCGCAGGATGGACTCAATGCGGGCAAACATCGTTTGAAGTCAGGGAGGAGCGAAACTCAGCGACCGGCCGCCGCGGTGGGCTCGGCCGGCTTGTTGTCGGTGCTCTCCTTGTCGCTGAACACGGCGGCGGCGAGTGTCTGGGTGCGGGCGGAGAGGATGTCCCACTCGAGTCCGACCCGTTGGAGGAGCGCGGCCCACGGGTGGAGGTCGTGCAGGAGCCGGCGGGCGCGGGTGGCGCGGCGGATTTCTTCGTAGAACGCGAGCACGCGGGCGGCGCTGCGCTCCCGGGAAAATGCGTGTGCGGCCGTCGCCGCGCCGGTGGCGAGGGCGCCGCGCCGCCCGGGATCATCCGCGAGCGCTTGCAGGGCGGCGGCGAAGTCGGCGGAGGTCGCCGTGGCGGGCAGCAGTTCGCCGTTGCCGGCGTCGACGACTTCGCGAACCCCGGACGCGTTGAGGGCGACGACGGGCAGGTGGGCGGCCATGGCTTCGGCGACGACCATGCCCTGCGTTTCGCTGCGGGAGGCGAAGGCAAACAGGTCCATCGCGCGGTACGCCTCGCGCAGGGCGGCGCCGGTGCGCTTGCCCGCGAGGATCAACTGCTCACGCACGCCGTGCGCGGTGAACTGCGCCTCGAGCTCCGCGCGCCCGGGGCCGTCGCCGATGACGAGGAAGCGGGCGTGGGGGTGCTCGCGCAGGAAGAGCGCGACCGCCTCGCCCAGGAACGGCAGGTTCTTCTCCGGGGCGAGCCGGCCGACGTGGCCGACGACGAACGCGTCGGCGGAAATGCCGTGGCGCGTGCGGCCGCGGGCGCGGTTGGCCTGGGCAAACGCCGCCACGTCGATCCCGGTGGGCACGACTGTCATTGGCGCCGTCACGCCACGCTTTCGAATCAGGCGTGCGATGCTCTCGCTGGGGGCGATGACGCCATCGCAGAGGTTGGCAAAGTGCGTGGGCAGCTCGATCGCGACCTCGCGGAGCGTTTCGGAGAACGGCACGTAGTGGGTGTAGTCCTCGTAGCGGGTGTGGTGGGTGAAGACGATGGGCACGTTCTTGTTCAGCGCGACGCGGAGCGCGGTGTCGCCGAGCAGGAAAGGGTGATGCGCGTGGATGATGTCGGCCTGGAAAGCGTCGATGCGCTCCGAAAGCGCGGCGGCAAACGGGAGGCGTACGGAGAAGTCGCTGCCGTTGAAGTTCTGCAGGGAGGGCACGCGTTCGACGATGGCCTCGCGCTCGGGTGGGAGCGGCTTGCCGTCGAAGTTGGGCGCGACGACGAGCACCTCATGGCCGAGACGGACAAACTCGTGCGCGAAGGTGCTGACGGACCGCGCGACCCCGCCCACGTGCGGCAGGTAGGTGTTGGTCATCATGCAGACTTTCATGGGGCGACCTCCAGGTGGAATTCCTCCCGCGGGCCGGCGGCGCGGCGCGCCTGCGGCCGGGCGCCGGGCAGGGCAATCACCAGGTGGGGCGGGGCGCCGCGCCAGTTGCCCTTGACGGTGACGACGGCCCGGCCGGCGGCTGCCGGCGCGACCTCGACGGAAACCTCTCCATACCGTGTCAGGGTCCGGCTGAAGGTCGCGGGCTCGTCGCGCCACCACGCCGGCGGCACACCAGGCGCGACCACGAGCCCGTCATCCTCTTCGCGGACGAAACAGGCGCGCAGCATGAGCGCCCACTCGGCGGCGGCCCAGATGTGTTCGCCGTCGCCCATGCAGCCGCCGCCGGTGCGAGGGTGGATGGCCTCGGGCCACTGCCCGGTGGGCGACGCGAGATCGGCGACGCGGTTGATGAGCTGATGGGCGGCCTCGACCTCACCGGCGCGGAGCCGCACCTGCGCGAGATGCAGCGTGAGGTACGCGTTGATGCCCGAGTGGATCATGTTCTGGAAGAAGCCACCCTCGAAGCTGCTGTGATCGCGGAGGTAGTCGGCGGTCTTGAGGATCCGTGGATCGCGCGGGGTGAAGAGTTGCAGCGGGTAGTCGGCGACGATCGATCCGATGGCGCCGGAATCCATCCGCCGGCGCGGCGAAGCCGGGATGGCACCGGGAAAGCGGCGATGGGGGCTCTGGGGGAACGACCGCTCGATCGTCGCCATGAAATTGGCGGCGGCGCGGGTGAACTCGATCGCGGTGTCGGGCGCGCGATCGCGGAGGAGGTCCGCGGCGCAGCGCAGCCCGGCGACGCCCCAGAAGTCGTCCCAGTAGTAAAAGTCGTTTGGACCGAGGTGCTCCGCGCTGAACCCTGCGGGGAGGAGGCCCGCCTCGGGCAGGCCGCTGTCGGCGGGCAGCCGTTTGCGGATGATCCAGCGCGCGCCCTTCTCGATGGCGTTGAGCCAGGGTTCCGGGAGCGGTTCGCCGGTGAGCTGGGCAAAACGGTGGTAGATCCAGATCGCCTCGCCGTTGGAGTCCCATTCGCCCTCCTGCGAGAGAAAATAGCCGTCGTGACGTTGGCGCGGGGCGAAAAGCGCGAGCGTACGCCGGGTGCGCTCGATATCCCCGAGGGCGAGGATCGCGTGCAGGATGAAGGCGGCGTCACGAAACCAGAACCGCTTGTACGTGTAGGGACCGGGATAGACCTCGCGCGGCGCGTGCAGCACCAGATTGGCCACCGCGAGATCGTAGAGCCGCTGCAGCCGCGGGTCGGAGATGCGCAGCGCGGAGAAGCGCGAGCGCGCGTCGGCCCACGACACGGGCCGCGTGACGACCGGGCGCTTGTTGGGCTCGAGCTCGTTGTAGATCGGCGTGCGGACCTCGAGCGGATGTTCGCGGAGGCCGTCGATTCGGAAGAGGGCGACGGCGGTGGCCATCCCGACGCTACAGCTCACAGTGGTTTCCGGCACCGGTTCGGTGAGTCGGTGGGAGGCGTCGCCGTGGGTGTAGGTCGAGAGAATGATCTGCTCGGGGCGCCGGTCGAAGAGGACGGGATGCCGGCCGTTGACGATCCAGCCGCCGCCATCGGCGGACACGGCGACCTTTTCCACGAAGCTAATCCCCTCGGGGTTGTACGGGCGCAGCGAGACTGCGACGAAGCCCTCGCGCAGGCCGACGGGGCTGAGGCTCACGGTGCAGTGCGGCTCCAGGTTGTGGAGCGCGAGGGCGACATCCATCTCGAGCGAGATATCACCCCAGCGGGCGGTGGAGCGGACGTGGAGGTTGGGGTCGCAGGCGAGCTGCTGGGAAAACTCCGGGAGCCGGGCCGGAGCGAGAATCTGTTGGCGGGTGGGGAGGAGCCAAAAGTCGAGCGACCAGCCGTCGAAGAGCGGGGTGACAAGCCCGCGCGGATCGACGATCGGGTAAAACGGAACGTCGGGCAGCCCGACGGCGGTCCAGTTGCGGTGGGTGAGATTGATGTGGCTGAAGGAGAACGCGCGCGGAATGAAGGATTCGTCGGCGGGGTTGAACTGGCGCTCGACCCAGTAGGGCCAGATCCAGTCGAGGTTGTTCTGGATGGCCTTGGTGTTCACGAGGCCGCGGGCGTGGAAGAGCATGCCGGCGCGGAGCAGCTCGATGGGCTCCGAGAATTCGGAGGGCTGGGCGAAGCTGCGAATCTTGGCGACGAGCTTCACGGGATCGAGGAACCCGTAAGCGCGTGCGGCGCGGCTGATCAGGACACGAATCGGCCAGGAGTTGAGAAGCATACCACCGCGGCATTGTCCGGCGCGGGAAGCAGTTGATCCCTGCCGGGCACGATTTTTGCGGTCGCGTTGAACCGGCGACGCGGCAGGCCGGCGGTGGCGGATACGGAAGCGGCCGGCCACGCCGCGGTGGGGCCGAGCGTTCAGGATTGGCCCGGGGGCCGGCGACGCGAGCGGGACTTGGGTTGGGAGCGAAACGGCTCCTCGGTCGAGCGCGCGGCGGTCATCTGGTCGTGCTGCGCCTCCTCAACCCCGTCGAGGGCCAGACGTTGCAGGGAGGTCTCCTCGTCGGCCTCAATGTAGTTGGGAACCTGGTGTCCGCGGGAGGAGGCAGGATCGCTTGGATCGCGGGACATCGTGCGGGAGGTGTCGGCGTCCTCGTTGAGGGCCTCCGGCAGATGGCGGTCGAGGAGCTCGGCGCGGGCGCGTTCGCGGTCCTCGTTGCTGACGACCAGGCGATTGTCGATTTCGGCGAGCTCCTTGGCGCGCCGTTCGACGTCACCCTTGGTGAAGCCGCCGGTGCCCCGGCCGTGCAGGTTGATCTTGGGCCCTTGGGTCTGGGGAATTTTTCGAAGTGGCATACGGCAAGGTAACGCGTGTCGGCGGAAGCAAAATGGGGCCGCTCCCGCGAAAGGGAACGGTGGCAACCTGCCACGGGGCGGGGCCCCCGCGGCTCCGACTCGCCATCGGAGATTGCCGCAAGCGGGAAACGGCGGGGCGCCGGATTGGCGGGCGCCTGCGCAAGTGGTTAAGTGGTTGGCCGCGGTGACGAAGGTGCCGATCTCCAGCTATCCCGGTCGGCTTACCGCCTTCCATGCTTCAACCCCTCCCAAATCCGTTCGGTGTTCGCCATGAAACCCTCCGCTTCCCGAGTACGTTCCGCTCAAAGTCTCTTTTCCCCTTCCGCTCACCCGTCGCCCGAGGAGATTGCGTCCTATGCTGCTGAGATTGCTCGGAAGGAAGGAGAGCCGCCGGAGCAGGCGAAGGTCTATGCCCGCGAGGCCGAGCTGCAGTTGTGGGTCTGGCGCACGGAGGCGCGGCGGGCGCTGCGCCACGAAGGCCATGAGTTGCAGCTCTTCTGACGATGGCGAAGGGCGGCCGGTGGTGTCGCGCGCCCCACGCGTCACCTACAGATCCTTGAGGAGCTGGGTGGTGAGGTTCACGTGCTCGCGCAGCGTGGGCAGCATGCGGCCGGCGAGATCGCGGACGTCCGGGTCTCGGGCATGGCGTACGGCGTCCTCGCACAGCCGGAGGGCGTGCTGGCTGGCGGTGGTCGCCTCGAGCAGGTACGCGCGGTCGAAGGCCGCGCCGCTGCGTTCTGCGAACGCCCGGTAGCGCTCGGAAAACGACACCGGCTGCAGCGGCACCGGCAGCGCCTTGCGCCGCGCGAGCGTTTCGAGGGAACGATTGATGTCGCTGTAGTCGGCGGCGACTTGCTGGGCGAAGTCGCGCAGCGCGCTCGCGGTGGCCTGGCTGACGGCGAGGCGCGACAACTCGGCCTGGGTCCGGGCATTGCTGACGCTGGCGAGCACGAAGTCGCGTTCGAGTGGGCGGAGCGAGCTCGCGGCGGCTTCGCGCTCGGCCGCGGCGGTGCTGGCGCCGGTGGGCGGTGCCACCGGCTGGGCTCCCGCCGAGGGCGCGCAGACGGCGGCCAGGGCCATCACGGCCAGCGGGAGGGGAGGGCTAATCCGAAGAGCGAACACACCCGCATCCTGGGCCGCAGTTCGAGGACGCACCATGGGGCGGGAACCCCGTGCGGGGCCAAGTAGGAATTCGCCCGATGGCGCTGCCGGGCGGGGTCCTGATTGTGACGATGGCGCGGCGGATGATACCGTCATGTGGCGGTGGGTTTTCTCCTGCAAACGTCCATGCCGCTGCTTTGTTCCGCATGATTCCACTGTCTCCCTCCCGAAACCCGAGTTGCATGTTTCCCCGGCGGACGCATGCTCCGGAGCCCCTGGCCAAAACCCGGATTTTGGCGGGGCGTTGGACAAACCAGGAACCGCAGCGTATTTCGTCGGCTTGGACTTCGTCGTGCCCATGAAGATTTCGGATGCCGTTTCTCCCGCCCTGGCGCCCACGGCGCTGCCGCCGCTGAAGCTCGGCGCGCTGGGTCCGCGTCGCGGGGCGCGGGGCGCGCTCGTGCGCGTGCTGGTGCTCGATGACAACGAGGATGATTTTGCCTTCGTAAAGGTCCTGTTGGGCAAGAGCGTGACCTTCCAATACGAGCTGGAGTGGGCGCCCACCGAGGAGGCGGCGCTGGAGGCGATCCGTGAGCGCCGGCCCGATGTCGGGCTCTTTGACTACCGGCTCGCCGGCACGACGGGCCTGGATCTGCTGCGCAAACTGCAGGCCGACTCCTGCGAGATGCCGATCATCCTGCTGACCGGCTCGGAGAATCCCGAGGTGGACCAGGCGGCGCTGGACGCGGGCGCGGCGGATTACCTGTGCAAGTCGTCGCTCGACACGACGCGGCTGGAGCGGGCGATCCGGTACTCGCGGAGTCATGCGGCGATGCTCTCGGCGCTGCGGCAAAGCCAGGCGCAACTGCAGCTCTTCATGCGCAGCGTGCCCTGCGCGGTGTGCATCTACGACGAGACGACCTCGGCGCTGCTGTTCCAGAACGAGATTTTCAGCCGGCACTTCACGGTCGAAGCCATCGTACGGTTCCAGCAGCACGGCGGAGCGGCGGAGGTGCCGACGCATTTCTACCATGCGAACCGGCACTGGCTGATCAGTTCGTTCCCGATGGTGGAGCAGAACGGGCGGGCGCTGCAGGGCCTCGCGGCGATCGACATTACAACCCGCATCAATGCGGAGGAGGCGCTCCGCAAGACGTCGGAATTTCTGAACGGCATGCTCGCGACGCTGCCCGTGGCGGTGGCGCGGGTGGATGAGAACGGCACGATCCGCGAGGCGCGGGGCCAGGCGCTGGCGGCGCTCGGGTTGCGCGACAACGAATTGAACGGGGCGAGCATTTTCTCGCTGTTCCCGCAGGCGGAGACCTCGATCCAGCAGGCGCTGGGCGGCGGGTCGGCGAACTTCACGTCGGAAGTGACGCAGGGCGACAAGACCTGCCACTTCGAGAACTATTATCGCTTCGACCGGAGCCGGGGGGCCGGTGCGATGGGCTTCACCATCGACGTCACGGCACGGGTCGAGGCGGAGAAGGCCATCAAGCAGAAGAGCCAGTTGCTGAACGGGCTCGTGGCGAACCTGCCCATGGTGGTGGGGCGCCTGGATCCGGACGGCGTGGTCGTCGAGGCGCAGGGCCAGAAGCTCGAGCAGTACGGCATGAATCCCGAGGCGATTATCGGTCGCCGGCTCGCCGACCTCTATCCGCAGCTCCAGCCCTCGGTGGCGGAAGCGTTGGCGGGCGGGGCGGTCAACTCGGTGCTGACGTCGCGCTACGAGGACACCGAGTGGTTCGCGGACGTGTTCCTCTTTTTTGACCACGAACTCGACCGCGGGGCGCTGTTCTTCGGCTGCGACATCACGCAGCGGAAAATGATCGAGCGGGAACTGCTGCGCGTGAGCGACGTGGAGAAAAACCGCATCGGCAGTGACCTGCACGACGGCCTTGGCCAGTACCTTACCGGCATCTCCTGCCTGAGCGCGGCCTTGCGCGACAAACTCAGCGCCAACCAGCGTTCGGAGGCGGAGGAGGCGGCTACGATTTCCAGCCTGGTGCAGGAGGCAATCGCGCAGACGCGGGCGCTCGCGCGCGGCCTGTGTCCGGTGCAGCTCGAAACGGCCGGCCTCGACACGGCGCTGGAGGACCTGACCTACCAGGTGCAGCGGATGCACAACACGGACTGCCGCTTTGTCTCGGCCGGCACGATGCCACCTTGTGACTCGACGGTGGCGCTGCACCTGTACCGGATCGCGCAAGAGGCGATCAACAACGCGGTGAAGCACTCGGGCGCGCAGCACATCACCGTGACCCTGGATTTTTCGCAGGAAAACAAAGTGCTTCGCATTGAGGACGACGGCTGCGGCTTCGATCCCGAGGTGAAGCATCGGCCGAGCAGTGGTCTCCATCTCATGCCCTACCGCGCGGCGATGATCGGAGGCACACTGAACATCACCTCGCAACCCAGCGCGGGCACCACAGTGGAATGTCGATTCGTATACCCGTCGTGAATACCTTAGCTGACACCATGAAACCCAAGAAGAAAGCCGCGCCGACCGCCACCACGGGGACGGTGATGGAACCGGAGACGCTGCCGGTCCAGCCCCCGAAGTTGAAGGTGTTGCTCGTCGACGACCATCCGATCACCCGCCAGGGCATGAAGGCGCTGGTCAACCAGCAGCCCAATCTGGAAGTCTGCGGCGAGGCCGACAACGCGGCGTACGCGATCGAGCTGGTGAGCAAGCTGCAGCCGGACCTCGCGATTGTGGACATCGCGCTGAAGACGACCAACGGCATCGAGCTGACGAAGAACATCAAGGTGCAGGCGCCGAACCTCCCCGTCTTGATCGTCTCGATGCACGACGAGGGGCTTTACGCCGAGCGCGCGCTGCGCGCGGGCGCGATGGGTTATCTCATGAAGCAGGAGGCCGGCGAGAAAATCATCCAGGCCATCCAGCGGCTGCTGCAGGGTGAGATCTACCTTAGCGACAAGATCAAGGAGAAGATGCTGCACCGCTTCGTGAACAAGAAGGGCGACGGCATGGTGTTCTCGATCGACACGCTGAGCGACCGCGAGATGGAGGTCTTCCAGCTGATTGGCAACGGCTACAGCACGCGGCAGATCGCGCAGAAGCTGAACCTCAGCTCCAAGACGATCGATTCGTACCGCGAGCACCTGAAGTTGAAGCTCAACCTGGAGTCGGGCGCCGAACTTGTGCGTCACGCCATCCAGTGGGCGCGCAACGAAGGCAGCATTTGAGGTTCGGGCGCGTCTTGGGACGCGCCTGACGAGGCAAATCCAGGCCCCGGGACCGCGGCGCGCGCAGCGTTGCGGCGGCGGCGTGGGATGGACACCGGTTCGGCCGGTGCGTCCGCGCGCTTGCCGACGAGGGCGCGACGCCTAGAGGTTGGGCCGGATGACCTCTGGAACCGCAGTTGAATTGTCGGCCGACTACCTTGACCGCTTCGGCGGGGTGGGGCGGCTGTTGGGCTGGGCTGGGCTCGAGCGGCTGGCCGCGGCGCACGTGTGCGTCGTGGGGCTGGGCGGGGTCGGATCCTGGGTTGTGGAAGGACTCGCGCGCAGCGGCGTGGGCGCGCTCACGCTGATCGACATGGACGATGTCTGCGTGACGAACGTGAACCGGCAGTTGCCGGCGCTGGACGGGCAGATTGGCCGGCCGAAGCCGATGGTGCTGGCCGACCGCGTGCGGCTGATCAATCCCGCGTGCCGGGTGACGGCGCTCCCGGAGTTCTTCACGAGTTCGACGGCGGAGCGGCTGCTGGCGGGGCCGTTCGACTATGTGGTCGACGCGATCGACAAGGTGCCGGCCAAGGCGTTGCTGATCGCGAGCGCGAAGCAGCGCGGCTGGCCGGTTCTGACCTCGGGGGGCGCGGGCGGGCGGATGGATCCGACGCAGATCCGGACGGGCGATCTTGGGCAGGCGTCGGTGGACAGCCTGCTGCGGCTGGTGCGGAAGACATTGCGGCGGGAGCATGGCTTTGCGCCCGGCGCGCAGCGCGGCCGGATGCATTTTGGTGTGCGCTGTGTGTGGTCGGAGGAGCCGCAGGTCTTTCCCTGGGCCGACGGCACCTGCGCGGCAGAGCCGGAGCCGGGCTCGAACCTGAGGCTCGACTGCGCGAGCGGCTTTGGCACGGGCGTGTTCGTGACCGGGGCTTTCGGCCTGGCTGCGGCAGGCGAGGTCGTAAGGGAGCTCGGGAAGAAAGGGCTGAAGGACTGAAAGGCTGAAGGGCTGAAGCCGGAAGCCGGAAGCCGGAGGACGGAGACCAGAAGACAGAAGTCAGAAGCCGGAGGCCAGCGTCGGAAGCCGAAGGGCAGAAGCTCGGTGCCCTCTTCCGAGCTCTGTGAACTCTGTGCCCCGCCCATTCAACCAGTTCGCCGCTGGCCTCCAGCTTCCGGCCTCCATTCTCCGGCTTCTGGCCTTCCGTCCTCCGTCCTCCGTCCTCCGGCCTCTGGCTTCTGGCTTCCGGCCGTAGGCTTGGCGAAGGCGCGGGAGCAGACGCTGAACCTGCGAGCCGCCGTGGGCGGACCTGTCCGCCGTAGGCTTGGCGGAGGCGGAAAGGGTCTTGTCGCCGGGGAGGGCGCTCCCTTTAACCGAGGCATGGCTGACACTCTCACCGTCCAGTTGGGCGATCGCAGTTACCCGATCCATTTCGGGACGGATCTGGCCGGGACGATCCGGCAGACGCTCGCGGAGCTCGCCGCGGCGGGGCGCAAGGTGGTGGTGCTGACGGATACGCGCGTCCAAGCGGCGCAGTCGGAGTGGATCACGGCGGTGACGGCGGGCCTGCCGATCTTTGCGGTCGAGCCGGGCGAGGGCGCGAAGTCGCTCGCCGGGCTGGGGGCGGTGCTCGATTTCCTGGCGAACCAGCAGGTCGACCGGCATGGCGTGCTGCTGGTCATCGGCGGCGGCGTAGTGGGTGACCTGGGGGGCTTTGCGGCGGCATCGTGGCTGCGCGGAATCGATTTTCTGCAGGTGCCCACGACGTTGCTGGCGATGGTGGACAGCTCCGTTGGCGGAAAAACGGGCATCAATATCGCGGCGGGCAAGAATCTCGTCGGGGCCTTTCACCAGCCGCGGGCGGTCTTCATCTCCACGCGTCTGCTGGCCACGCTGCCGGCGCGGGAGTTCGCGGCCGGCATGGCGGAGGTGATCAAGTACGGGCTGCTGGGCGATCGCGCGCTCTTTGAGCAGCTCGAACGTGCGCCGGTGACGGTGAACAGTCCGGAACTGGCGGACGTGGTGCGCCGGTGCTGCGCGGCCAAGGCGCGGATCGTCGAGGCGGACGAGCGCGAGACGGCGGCGACGGGCGGGCGGGCGTTGCTGAACCTTGGCCATACCTTCGGCCACGCGATCGAGAATGCGGCGGGCTACGGCACGTACCTGCATGGCGAGGCGGTGGCGATCGGTCTGAACGGCGCCGCGCGGTTGTCACAGAAGCTTGGCTACATGACCGCCGCCGACGCCGAGCGGGTCGAGGCCGTGGTGCGGGCGCACGCGCTGCCGGTGCGGCTGCAACGACCGCTGCCGTACAGCGCGCTGTTGCCGGCGATGAAGCGCGACAAGAAGGTGCGCTCCGGTGGCCTGCGTTTCGTGGTGCTGAAGGAAATCGGCGACTCCGTCACGGCCGAGAACGTGCCGGCGCATCTCGTCGAGGCATGCTTCCGCGAAGTGGGGGCGGCCTGACGCTGCCTCGCGCCGGCGGCTGCCGACGCACGGCAGCTAATGGAGAATTGAGAATGGCGAATGGAGAATGCCGGACGACGCGGTGCGGGTGCGTTCAGGACATCCTATCCTTCCCGCGGGGCGGAGGATCTTCGTGGCGTATTCCACGCCTCCTTCCGGTCCATAAGAAATCGCGGCAGCGATCTCTTCAGCGGAAACGGAGGTAGTTGAGGAGGAGCCGGCGGGCGACGTGGGCGGGGCCTTCGCGGGAGTCGAGCTGCGAGCAGATGTCCAGCGTGGAGAAGACGATCTTGCCGCGGCCGAAGGGGATCACGCCCACGGCGGTGCCGAGCTGCATCGGGTAGCTGTGGTAGCAACCGGCGGCGAGGTCTTCGCCGTGAAGCAGGAGCCCAGTGCGTTCGTCACCGTTGCGGACGACTGCCTGGTACGGCCAATCGAGAGCGGCGTTGACGGGGAGACCGGCGAACAGCGGGTGCTCGCGGGCGAAGTGAATGCCGCCGAGCCAGGCCTTGCCGACCTTGAACGCGCCATCGTAGGTCACCACCGGGTTGGCCGCGCCGGTGATCAGCGGCATCCACGATTCGGCGCGCTCGAGAATCACGAGGGTGGTCCCGTCGCGGCGGACGCGTTCCAGGATGGACGGGGCGATGGTGGAGTCGGTTTCCGGGGCGATCCAGGAGACCTCGCACGCGGCGTTGCCGCGGAGATGCCGCAACTCGAGCGTGAATGACACCGGTTGGTTGCGTCGGAGGGGGACTGAGCCGCGCACGGGCGGCGGATTGCGGGCGAGCTGCGATTCGATGACCAGGTGGCCGTCAATGAGCAGGCGCACCCCGCCGCTGGCGCGGGCGACGAACGTGTAGGTGCCCTCGGCGGGAGCGGTGAGGCGGCCCTCCCAGCGCACGCCGTAATTGGTCATGACGGACAACGCGGGATCGGGCGCGGCGCCATCATCGACGGCGTACGTCACGGCGGGGTCGATACGTTCGTGGACTTTGTCGGTGAGGCGCAGGTCACGGAAGAACGTGGTGCGCAGTCCCGGCCCGGAGCCGTCCGGCAAGGTGAGCCGGCTGGCGGGCAGGGGCGTGGGCTCGCCCTCGGCCGGACCACGGGCGACGGCGATCCAGTCGAGTCGCGGGGCGTCGGGGCGGAAGGCGGGGGCGGCGAGGTGCATTTCCTGGGTGAGGAAGCGCCCCACGTGGTCCTCGGTTTCCCAGACGGCGCCGCTGCCGGGCACGTCAACGCCGCGCCAGTCAACCGCGACGGCGTCGTCGTGGCCGCGGGCACGCTCGGCGCCGGAGGCGTCGAGCAGCCGGGCATCGACGCGGAGGGAGCCGTGAACAGTGGCGTCGAGTGGCAGGGAAACCGCGGCGGCGATCAGTTCGCCGAAGGTATCGCCGCCGGTGACGGTGACGGCGCGCTGCGCGCGGGCAAGTTCGCGTCCGGCGGCGTCACGGGTGACGATCTCGAGCTGATGCGGGCCGTGGAGGTTGGTCTCGTTGACGATGTAGAAATCGGCGAGGAGCGCGGCGGGCGGATGCACGACGGTCGTGCGGAGCTTCACGGCCACGTAGAGCGGCTGGTTATAGTAGGCGATGATCGCCGGATCGGCCTTGGGGTTTCGGAAGCAGTCCACGGCACCGGAGTGGTTTTCGACGATCTCGGCTTCCCAGCCGTTGATGGCGTAACCGTCGCCGACGTTGGACATGCGCATGTTTTCGATGCGGCGTCCTTGATGGCCGAGCGAGACGGCGCCCATGGCGCAGGTGAGGGCATCGACCGTGAGGAACGCGGCGCGGAGATGCTTTTCGTCGAGGAATCGGGTGAACGTCGCGTGCCAATCGAGATACATGGCGCCGTCCCAGCCGAGGCGCGGGCCGGCCTTGAGCTCGGCGGCGATGCGGTCGAGGCGCGGCGGGGTGGAGATCGCGCCCTCCTCGCCCCAGAAGACGACTTCACGGCGGTTTTCGGTCCGACCGTAGAAGTTGTCGGGGTTGCGATACAGGCTCTCGTTCCACGTGGCGGGACCGCCGGCGTGGTGAACGTCGTACCAGCCATTCAAGTACGGCTGCGCGTCGAAGGGGCGAAAGTGTAGCTTGGCGGGGTCTTCGATGTCGACGCCGCGGGCCCAGGCGGAGGTGTGAAGGATGAGCCGGCTCGGATCGATTTCCCGGGCGGCGGCCATGTCGTCGCGGTGGCGCGCGATCTCAGCCGGGTTGGGGTGCGGGTTTCGGGAGTCCCACTCGTTGATGAGATTGTAGATGACAAGGGAAGGGTGGCTGCGGTCGCGGCGGACCATGCGAAGGAACTTCTCGCGCGCGAGCGGCTGGCCGAACGGCTCGCGGTCGACGGATTTGTAGGCGCCCGGTTCTTCGAAATAGAGCAGGCCCAGTGCGTCGGCCTGCTCCAGGACGACGGGGTTGCCGATGGCGCGGTGAAAATTGAGCATGTTCAACCCCATCGCCTTGGCGGTGCGGATCTGCCGCGCGGCGAGTTCGGACGTTGGGTAGATGCCGTTGATCGGCCAGAAGCCCCAACTGATCGCGGTGCGCGCGACGAAGCGGCGGCCATTGAGGCGCAGGACGGCGTCCTGGCCGATGCCGTCGATGGCGAACCAGCGGAAGCCGAAGGTCTGGGACGCGGAGTCAGCGTCGGCGTCGGCGACGGGGGCGGAGCTGCGCAGGCTGGCTTCGCAGACATAGAGGTTGGGGCGGTCGACGTCCCAGAGGCGGGCCTGTGGGACGTGCAGGCGGGCGGTGACGACGTTCTCGCCGGGTTGCAGCGTGATGTCGGTGAGCGTCGTTTCGAGGACGGTTGCCGGGGCGGCGCCGACGGAGGCGGGAGCCGGGGAGTGTTCACGCACGCGCACGATGACGTCGCGTTGAACCGGTTGGCGGCCGGGATTGCGGATCGTGACGTGGGCGTTGGCCGTGGTGAGGGCGGGCGTGTTCTGGACGTAGATATCCGCGATGTGGACTGGGGCGCAGACGACCAGGCGGACGCGTCCGGTGATGCCGCCGAAGCCATGGCTGAGCGGAAACGCGTGCTTGCCCCAGAGCATGGGCTGGGAGTCACGCCAGTCGAAGTTGCCGGCGGGGTCGGTGACCCTGACGGCGATCTCGCAGGGCTGGCCGGGCGTGACGAAGCGGGTGATGTCGAACTCGAGCGGCGAGTTGCCGACGATGTCGTAGCCGGCGAGCTGGCGGTTGACGAAGACCTCGGCGCGCTGGCGGATGGATTCAAAACGCAGCAGAACGGTGCGCGGAGCAGAAGCGGCAGGGAGCGTGATCGTGCGTGACCACCAACTGACGCCGGTGAGATCGCCGGCGGGGCCGGGGACGGTTTGCAGGTACTCTTCGACCGTGCCGGGAACAGAGACGGGCTTGGCGGCGGACGAGGCAAGGCTGGCCCAGCCGCCGGTGGGCGGGTGGATGGGGAGTTGGTTGAGCGGTGGGGCGGGGAAGTGGAGCTTGTCGTCGCGCCAGGGGGCATCGCGATCGAACCACAGCGACCAGCCCGGGCCGGAGAGATCGAGGTCGACGCGGTCGGCGGCGGACGCCGCCACGGGACGGGTGGCAGCGATGGCAACGAGCGCGAGACAGGGGAACAGTAACAGCTGACGGAGCGTGCGCCACGGAGCGAACGAGAGGGGAGACATGTGGGCAGCCTGACGCAGCAGGGTGGAGTGAGGGTCCGTTTTCAGATCTCACTCTTACTCTTCCTCCTTCTCTTACTCCCCCTCAGGCCGGCCGGTGGAGGCCGGCCGAGAACGCCTTCGGAGTGAAAGTGAGAGTGAGGGTGAAAGTGAAAGTGGCGAAGCCACTGAGCGGGCGACCCTCAATCCCTCAATCCCTCAATCCCTCAATCCCTCAATCCCTCAATCCCTCGGGAGAAAGCGGAAGAGTAGGAGTAAGAGAAAGAGATGAAAAAGGCGGCCCTCGAAAATGAGGGCCGCCTTGAAAGCGAGAGGTATTGATCTGGCGATTACAGATCGAACGACGCCGTCAGGAAGAACTGCTGCGGGTCGACGATGCGGAACGCGTTCGGGGTGCCGTCAGGGAAGGCGCCGATCGGCTGCAACCGGCCGTTTTCGCCCAGATTTCGGACGTTCAGCTGGAAGTTGGCGCCGACGCGGTTCCGGAAGAGCTTTGTCCGATAGCTGATGAAGGCGTCCACATAGGTGTGGGCCTTGTCCCAGATCGGGCGGTTCGGGTTGAGCTCAGTGACGACGGCGGGCAGTTCCTGCAGGCCGTAGAAGCCGATGGCGCCCTGGTCTTCCCAACGCACCGCGCCGCCGACCTTGAAGTTCTTCAGGATGCGGTTCTCGGTGAACTGGGCGAGCTGGAGGCTGGAGCTGACCTTGACGGTGTACTCGCGAACGCTCGGCTTGGACTTGCCGTCCATCTGCTTGATCACGCTGTAGGGCGCGTTGACGAACGAAGCGTAGTTCTGCTCAGGCGTCTGGGAGCCGCTGTAGCTGTGCTTCCACCAGAGGTGCTGCGGATTGGCGGCGTCGACCCAGCCCTGGGACGCACCGGTGCCGAGGTTCGGATCGCTGTTCTGGTCAACGATCGAGGTCCAGATCGGCATGCGTTCGTTGATCCATTGCTGAACGGTCTGCGAGACATTCGCGCTGATCGACTTCTGCTGCACGACCGAGGCCTTGACGGTCCAATAGCGCGTGGGGTTGAAGTCGATTTCGACTTCGTTGCCGGTCGCGATGATGTCGTTGGTGGCGGCGATGGTGCCGGCGCGGAAGTTCGTGACCAGACGATCGTATTGATCGATCGGAATCTTCATCTGGTCAGCGACGGCTTGGCGAACCTGAGTGGCGGTCCAGTCAGGATGCGTGAGCGTCCACCAGTCGGTGGCGCGATCATACAACTGGTAGTTGTCGGCCGAGATATCGAGGTCGAGGCGGAGCACGCGCTGGGCGACGGTGTTGGCATCGCCATCACGCGCGTTCAGCTGACGGGTGATGTAGTGGTTGAAGCGGAGGACGAGCTTGCTGTCGAAGAGGTCGAGCCAGAAGCCGTAGTCCTTGCCCTTGCCGGTGGTGTTGGGCAGCTCCTTGAAGTACAGGTCGACCGCGGGGGCCTGCGGGAAGAAGTTGTCGGATTGATTGTAGGTGACCGAGAGGCCGCGGGCGACATGGCCGAGGGCGCTGACGACCGGGTTGTTGCTGTTCATCATGTTCCGGGTGAACGCGAATTCACGGAACGGACGGGCCACGATGCTGGTGGTCTTGGTCCGGCCGCTGCTGTAGCGGTAGTCGCCGGTCTGCCAGCCATTGTCGGTGATGAAGTCGTGCTCGGTGTTGCCGTTCACGAGATTCGGGGTGTTGCCGAACTTCGAGTATACCTTGTCCTGGCGCATACCGAACATCGTGACGAGCGCGCCGTTGAAGAACTGGCTCTGAAGGACGGCGCCGGGGGTCTTGATGATGGTCTTGACGTTGTTGTTGCCGCCGGTGCCATCGGTCGAGGCGAGCAGGCCGAGGGTCGCGTTCTCCTTGTAGAAGACCGGATCACTCACGACGCCGCTGCTGACGGTGCGATAGCCGCCCCAGTTGAACGTGTAGTTGCCGTGATTGAAGTCCTGCGGGGCGTAGTCGATGTTCGAGCCGTTGGCGTCGCCGACATAGTACCGGAGGTACTGGCGCACAACGTTGGCGCCGGCCTGCGGGCCGCCGCTGACATTGCTCTGCACGGCGCGGCCCATGGTCGAAAGGAAGCCGGTACGGCCCGTTTCGGTCCAGGTGTGATTGGAGGTCAGCGCCTCACGATAGGAGTACTGGCGCTGGATGCGGTACTTGTACTCGTTGTAGCCGCTCAGCTGGTGCATGCCGAGCCACTTGAGCCAGTTGCTCTCCTCACGAAGGTCGAGCTTATAGGCGACCTGGCCGCGATAGGTGTCCCATTTCATCGGCATCCAGCGAGTGAGGGGTTCGGTGGCGGCCAGATAGGGCCGGCCGAAGTACGGGTTCACCGTGCCGTCGAGATTATACTCGTTGACGTCGACGAAGAGCTGGCCGGTCTGGCCGGAGGTGCCGGAATTGCCGAGCGGGGTACGCTGGTAGCGGAGGGAATCTTCGCGGAAGAAGCCCACCTGGGCGACGAGCATCTGACGAGGCGTGTTGAAGAACGTCTGGTCGATCTGCGCGCTATACGTGTTGGTCCGGTCCATCAGCCGGTTGACCGAGGACAAGTTCTGTTCGGACCAGTCGTACCAGCTATGGTCACCGACCGTCGGGGTGGTGGTCCAGAGGGGCTGGTTGGTGAAGCGGCCGAGGTTGGCGCCCAGAATGCCGGTTTGCATGAGGCGGACGGTCTGGTTGTTGGCCGCGGGCGTGACGAAGGAGGCGGTCTGCGAGTTGGCGTTCGGGGCGGACCAGTAGCCGATGCCGCCCTGATCGATGTAAAGGTTGCCGCGAGTCTGGATCGTGCCCGACCGGGTGATCGGGACATAGGACGGAATGGCCGAGTCGGCCGTGATCGGGACGATCGCCCGGCCGCCGGTGACGACGCCATTCTTGTCGATCGTCTGGCCGTTCAGGTGGATAACTTGGCGGACCGGATCCCATGAGGGCTTCCCGTTGTTGACCCAGTCGCTGATGTAGTCACGCGGCGGGGTGTAGTTCGGGCGGTTGCCGTTCATGCGGTAGTGCAGGAAGGCACCGGAGATCGTGGTGTTCTTGAATGGCTGGTACTTGATCATGCCGTTGTAGCGCACCGTGTTGACGCCGGAGGGCTTGCGGATGAAGGCGTCGTGCTGGAAGGCGCCGTTCACGCGCACGGCGAGAACGTTCTTCTTGATCACACGATTGATGTCCAAGCTCGTGCGATAGCCTTCGTAACTGTCGACGCGAACCTCGGCGCGGCTGCGGTCGCGGGTGAGGTTGGCGGAGACCGGGACGGCGTTGGCGGTACCGGAGGCATTGCCGAGGCCGAACACGTTGGCGTTCGGGCCGCGGCTGACTTCGATCGCGTCCGTGATCAACGGGTCGATCGGCATGCGGCCCTGCGTCTCGTAGTTGCCGTAAGACTGGTTGGCAGCGGCGACGCCACGGATGCGGTTCGCGCCCGTGGGGTTCATCTGCACGTTGTCCGTCAGCTGGCCGTTACGGTCCATGACGTAGTCCGTGTAGGTGCCCGTGCCTTCCGCGCCGGCGGTGTAGAGGAAGACGTCGTTCAGATCGAGCATGCCGAAGTCTTCCATCTGCTCCTTGGTCACGACGCTCAGCGACGACGCCAGGTCCTCGACCTTGGTGTTGAAGCGGGTGCCGGACATCGTGTTCGTCGCGAAGTAACCGCGGCTGTCGGAGACGACCTCGAACGGCGAGAGTTCAATGACCTCGTCGGTGGAGGCTGCCGGCTTGGCAGCGGTGTTTTGCGTTACCGGCACCGGCTGGCGCGGAGCCGTGGCGGCCTCGGGAGCCGGCGCCGGCGCCACTTGGGCGACGAGGCCGGTAGCCGCGAGCATGGCGGCGAGAGCTTGTGCCCGCACGATCGGGCGCAGCGTCATTGATCGATGTGGAGTCATAGTTGTAGCAGGTTTGAGCGGTGGCAGCATGGCGTCGCGGTCAACGAACCAACGGCGTCACCGAAGGGGTCTGTTGGAGGGGGTATCTCTGTCAGGGTTTAAGCAAATATGCCCAATGGCGCGGACACGTGTCCGCCGCAAGTTCATATTGTTCGGGGACGGGGGAATACCTGCGGGAACGGGGGTAGTCAGCGGGCAGATCAAGCAGTGCGCCCGATGAAATAAGGAGCCAAGGAGACCGGTGCGCGCATCGTTGACTGGCAGGAGACGCGGGAGGCGGGAATCACACAAAATGGCGGACAGTCCGTCGCCCGCACGTGACGGATCGGAAACTCCGGGATTCCCGTCGGGCGCCGCGCCGTCCACGCTGGCCGAACCATGCTTTACCGCCCCCTTGGTCACACCGGTCTGGATGTGTCGGTCCTGAGTTTCGGCGCGTCGTCGCTGGGCGGCGTGTTCCGGACGACGGACGACTCCGAGTCGATCCGTGCCGTGCGCACCGCCCTGGACCTGGGGATGAACTTCATCGACGTGTCGCCGTATTACGGCGCGACCCGGGCGGAGACGGTGCTCGGCCGGGCGCTGGCGGGCGTGCCGCGGGAAAGCTATGTGCTGGCAACCAAGGTGGGCCAGTATGGCGAGGGGCAGTTTGATTTCTCCGCCGCCCGCGTGACGCGCAGCCTGGACGAGAGCTGCCAGCGCCTCGGGGTTGAGTACATCGACTTGCTGCAGTGCCACGACATCGAGTTCGCCGACCTGAACCAAATCGTGCACGAGACGCTGCCGGCGCTGGTGAAGCTGCGCGATGCCGGCCGGATCGGGCACATCGGGATCACGGGCCTGCCATTGAAGATATTCTCGGGCGTGCTCGACCAGGCGCCGGCCGGGACGGTCGAGACCATCCTGTCGTTCTGCCGCTACGAACTGAATGATACGGCGCTGGACGGGCTGATTCCGTACCTGCAAGGCAAGGGCATTGGCGTGATCAACGCCTCGCCGACCGGCATGGGGCTGCTCACGGAGCGCGGCGTGCCGTCGTGGCACCCGGCGCCGCGCCAGATGGTGGAGGTGAGCCGCCGTGCGGTGGCGTACTGCCAGGCCGTCGGAGCCGACATTGTGAAGCTCGCGGTCCAGTTCTGTGTCGCGCACCCGGCGATCGCCACGACCCTCGTGGGCAGCGCCAACCCGGAGAACATCCGCCGGAACGTCCGCTACATCGAAGAGCCGATCGACTTCGAGCTGATGGCCCAGGTGCTCGCGATCCTGAAGCCGATCCACAATCACAACTTCACCCGCGGCCGGCCCGAGAACCGCGATGCGCTGATCGGCTGAGCCGCCAGTGGTGTTCGTCCCGCGCCGCCCTCGTGCCGTCGCGCCGCCCCGCTTCGTCTTCCCCCTCTTCCATGCTTCAAATCGTACTCGAGAAACCCGGTTCGTTCAGCGCCGTCGACGTGACCGAGCCCAAGCCCGCGCCGGGCGAGGCCCTGGTCCGCGTGCACCGCGTGGGCGTCTGTGGCACTGACCTGCACGCCTTCGCCGGCAAGCAACCGTTCTTCAGCTACCCGCGCGTGCTCGGACACGAACTCGGCGTGGAGGTGGTCGACCCCGGTTCTGAGCCGCATGGCCTCAAGGTGGGCGACCGCTGCTCGGTCGAACCTTATGTGAATTGCGGCCGCTGCGTGGCGTGCCGGCGCGGCAAACCCAACTGCTGCTCCGAGCTGAAGGTGCTCGGCGTGCATGCGGACGGCGGCATGCGGCCGTTGTTCGCCCTCCCGGCGCGCAAGCTCCACCGCTCCGCCAAGCTGGGCTTCGAGCAACTCGCCCTCGTCGAGACGCTCGGCATCGGGGCGCACGCCGTGGAACGCGCCGCCCTGCAGCGCGATGACTTCGTGGTCGTGATCGGCGCCGGCCCGATCGGGCTGAGCGTGATCCAGTTCGCCCTCGTGAGCGGCGCGACCGTCGCGGTCATGGATGTCAGCGAAACGCGCCTCACGTTCTGCCGCGAGAAACTGGGCGTCCGCCATGTCGTGACCGCCGGCGCGGAGGCCGCGAACGCCCTCAAGGCGATCGGCGGCGGCGATCTGCCCAACGTCGTGATCGACGCCACCGGCAACCCCAAGTCCATGGCCGGCACCTTCGAGTTGGCGGCGCACGGCGGGCGGATCGTCTTCGTCGGCCTCTTCCAGGGCGATCTTACCTTCAACGACCCTAACTTCCACCGCCGCGAGCTCACAGTGTCCGGCAGCCGCAACTCGCTGCCGCAGACATTCCGCGACATCATCGCGCTGGTCGAGGCGGGCAAGGTCGACACCAGCCCGTGGATCACGCACCGCTTCGCCCTGGCCGACACGCCGCGCGTGTTTCCAACGGAGATCGCCGGGAATCCCGCGGTGCTGAAAGCGATGATCGAGGTTTAGCGGCGCGTCCCGCGCCGCTGTTTAAGGTTGGAAGTCCTAAGGCTTAAGGTTCGGACCCTCCCAACCTGCAACTTGCCAACCTTCCCACCTGCAACGCGGGGCGGCTCCTCGCCTGCAACGGTCGTTCCGCTTCCGAACCTGCAACTTTCCAACGTGGAACCTGCAACGTTCTGACCTTCCCACCTGCAACATCTCGGCGCCGGTGGGGCGCCGAGACTACAGGTCGTAGATCGGCGTGCTCTGTCCCTGCTCGACGATGGAAAACTCGCACGCGTTCAGCGCGCGGCGCACATCGGCAAACGCGGCCTCGACCGCCGGGCGCGAGTTACAGTCGCGCGAGAGATGCGTGAGGTAGATGCGGCGCCACCGCGGGCTCGCCACCGTCGCGAGCAGCTCGCGCGCGGCGGCGTTCGACAGATGCCCGTGCCGCCCTGCGATGCGCTGCTTCGTCGACCACGGCCGGCGGGTGTCGGCCTTCAACAACTCCGGGCAGTGGTTCGACTCCACCATGACAACTTCGCAGTCGCGGATGCACTCGTGGACGTTCTGCGGGGCATAGCCCAGGTCGGTGAGGACCGCGATCGACCGGCGCGGCGAAAAGAGATCGCCGTCGATGCCGCTGCTGAACCGGAAACCCACCGGCTCCTGTGCGTCGTGCGGCACCGCATAGCTCTGCACCTCCAGGTCGCGAAACCGAAAGCGCCCGCCGGTCTCGAAAAGCTGCCAGTTGGGCTGGTGGCTCAGCCCCCGCTGGATCGCGCGCGCGGTCGCCGCGTTGGCGAAGAACTGCAGGTGCGGAAACTTCTTCAACCCCTCCACGCCGGCGCAGTGGTCGCCGTGCTCATGCGTGAGGAACACCGCATCGATGCGCTCCAGGGTTTCGCCCACCGCCGCCAGCAGCGTGGACAGCTTCCGCGCCGAAAAGCCCGCGTCGACCAGCACCCGGGTGTTCTCCGTGATCAACAGCGCGGAGTTGCCCGCGCTGCCGCTCCCCAGAATGCAAAACCTCATGCCCATGTTGGCATGGGTTGAAACGCCGCGGGTTGCGCCCGCCAATCCAATTCTTGGTCCCGCGCCGTTGCCTGCGGACGCACCGCGTTTTCCGCGCGCGATTTCGCCCGCCCGCCATCCCGCTCACCCCGCCTTGAGCCGCAGCCCGGCCGGGACGCCCCGCATCCCGCCTTCGCCGCCTCCGGCGGGGCAGGGGAGCGCAGCCCCGCCCGCACGCTCAGTCCGGACGTCCCGCCGACACACCCCGGCCCGCGTGCCCGCGAATTTGCACTCTCGCGGTTTGTGGGCTCGCAACGTCCCGCCGGTTCCGTTGACGTCCGCGCATGGCCACAAGCGACCGCTACCCCGCCGCCTTGCGGAGCCCGCGCGTGGACTGACCTATGCTGTCCTACGCCCTCGCGATCTTCACCGGCGCGTTCCTCCTGTTCCAGGTTCAGCCGCTCATCGGGAAATACATCCTGCCGTGGTTCGGCGGCGGTCCCGGCGTGTGGACCACCTGCCTGCTCTTCTTCCAGGTCGTCCTGCTCGGCGGCTACGCGTACGCGCATTTCCTGACCACGCATGTGCGCCCGCGGCGTCAGGCGATCGTGCACGGCGTGCTGCTCGTCGCCGCCATGCTCCTCCTGCCCATCGCTCCCGGTGACCACTGGAAGCTTCATGTCGCCGGCAACCCGACGTGGCAAATTCTCCTCCTCCTCGCCGGCACCATCGGGCTGCCGTACTTCGTGCTCTCCGCCACCGGTCCGCTCATGCAGCAGTGGTTCAGCGCCTCTCACCCGGGCGTCTCCCCCTACCGGCTTTACGCGCTGTCCAACGTGGGCTCGCTCCTCGCGCTGCTGAGCTACCCGGTGTTCTTTGAGGTCAAGTTCTCGCGCTTCACCCAGGCCGCGCTCTGGTCCTCCGGCTTCGTCGTCTTCGTCGCCCTTTGCGGCTACTGCGCGTGGCGCCTGGCGCGCCAGCCCGTGCCCGGCCCGTCCACTCCCGCGGCCGACCCGGCCGCGCCCGCCAACCCCGTCGACGAGGCGGAGGCCCGCCCCGCGCCGCTCGACAAGGCCCTCTGGGTCCTGCTACCCGCCACGGCTTCCGTCCTCCTCCTCGCGACCACCAACAAGCTCTGCCAGGAGGTTGCCGTCATTCCGTTCCTCTGGGTGCTGCCGCTGGCGCTCTATCTCCTGAGCTTCGTGATCTGCTTCGATCACGCGCGCTGGTATGCCCGCGGGGTTTTCGCCGCGCTGCTGGCGGTCGGCATCGCCGCCTGCTTCCAGGTCATGCCCGCGGGCAACAACGCGCCGCTGCCCCTCCAGATCGCGGTGTACAGCGGGACGCTGTTCGTCGCCTGCATGTTCTGCCACGGCGAGCTCTACCAGCTGAAGCCGTCGCCCCGGTACCTGACGTCCTTCTACCTCGCGATCTCGCTGGGCGGCGCGCTCGGCGGCGTGCTCGTGGCGCTCGTCGCGCCGGCGCTGTTTGACGACTACCATGATCTCTCACTCGGTCTGTGGGTGCTCAGCTACCTTGCCGGCGTGATCTGCTTCCGGCAGGCGAGCCGCTCGCTTGGGCTCGGTGCCGCCGTCGGCGCCATCATCGCCGTTCTCCTGATCCCGGTGTTGCAGTCGCGCTTCTCCGGCGGGCTCTCGATCTGGGAGGAGTGGCTGCTCGTGTGTGACCGCTACCTTTGGTTCATGGTTGGCGGCCTCGCGTTCTTCCTCGGCTGCGTCATCGATGCCCGCACGCGCCGCGTCAGCACCGAGTGGACCCCGAAGCTCGGCGGCTACCTGATGGGACTCAGCGTCCTCGTCGGTATCGTCACCATCGTGCAATGGAACGTTGCCCGCGGCGCCGCCGCCATTGCCACCTCCCGCAACTTCTACGGCACGCTCAAGGTGTACGACTACAGCCCGGAAACTCAGGGCGAACGGTACCGTTTGCTGCTCCACGGCGCCACCACGCACGGCCTCCAGTTCACCGATCCGGCCAAGGCCCTTTTCGCCACCTCGTACTACGGCGAAACCAGCGGCGTCGGTCTCGCGATCAAGCACCTGCCCACGCCTCCCGGCCAGCGCCGGCTCGGGCTCGTCGGTCTCGGCACCGGCACGCTCGCGCGCTACGGCGCCGCCGGTGACTACGTCCGCATCTACGAGATCAACCCGGCCGTCGAACGGCTCGCCCGCACGCATTTTACCTACCTCGAGCGCAGCCCCGCCAAGGTCGACGTCGTCATGGGCGACGCCCGGCTCTCGATGGAGTATGAGCTCGCCGCCCACGAGCCGCAGAAGTTCGACCTCCTCGCGCTCGATGCCTTCAGCAGCGACGCCATCCCCATCCACCTGCTCACCCGCGAGGCGTTCGCCATCTACCTCCAACAGCTGAAGCCCGACGGCATCATCGCCGTGCACATCTCCAACCGCTACCTCGACCTGCGCCCCGTCGTGGAGCGCCTCGCTGGCGAGTTCGATCTCACCGCGGTGACGATCTCGGAGGACGACGAGCCCAACTGGTGGGTGTACCGCACGACCTGGATGCTCGTGAGCCGCAATCGCGCGCTCCTGGAGACGCCAGAGATCCGCGAGGTCTCCGAGGGCCTCGAGCGCCCGGCCATCTACCAGCCTCTCTGGACCGACGACCGCGCCAGCCTCTACCAGGTCCTGAAACGCTGACGCGCCATCGGGTGCACGCCTTCGTCACAAGGTCGTCAACCTCGTCCCCAATGGCGCGTTCGTCGGGATAGAGCGTCG
Source organism: Opitutus sp. ER46 (assembly GCF_003054705.1). NCBI lineage: Bacteria > Pseudomonadati > Verrucomicrobiota > Opitutia > Opitutales > Opitutaceae > Opitutus > Opitutus sp. ER46. The sequence goes on along the minus strand of NZ_QAYX01000019.1, from coordinate 318,668 downwards.
AGGGCCTTGTCCACCTCACCCTACGTGGTTTCCCTCCACTCTCACTCTCACTTTCACCCTCACTCCGATCGTCACTCTCACTTTCACTCTCACTCCTCACTTTCATGAACACTCGCCAGCTGCGTTGGGGCGTCCTGGGTTATGCACGGATTGCCCGCGTCTCAGTCATACCGGCCATCCGCAAATCCCGCAATGCCGTCTTCCACGCGCTCGCCTCCCGCGACGGCGCCAAGCTCGACCAATGCCGCGCCGAGGGCGCGCCGCCGCACTGCCACGCCAGCTACGAGGACCTCGTTCACGATCCCGAGGTGGAGGCGGTTTACATCCCGCTGCCCAACTCGATGCACCGGGAGTGGACGTTGCAGGCGATCGCTCAGGGCAAGCACGTGCTTTGCGAGAAGCCCATGGGCCTCTCCGCCGCCGAGAGCCGCGAGATGATCGCCGCCGCGGAGGCGCGGGGCGTGACGCTGATGGAGGCGTTCATGTACCGCTACACGCCGCGCACCCAGAAGGTCGTTGAGATCCTGCGTTCCGGCGTGCTGGGCGAGATCAAGCAGGTGAACGCGTTCTTCCGGTTCCGGCTGCAGGCGCCGTCGATCAAGCTGCACCCCGAGCTCGGCGGCGGCTCGCTGTACGATGTCGGTTGCTACCCGATCAACTTCATCGGCCTGGTCGTCGATATCCTCGCGGGCGGGGGGCCCGCTGCGGGCGGTCAGCCGGAAAAGGTGGCGGTCGACTGCGTGTGCGAGGGCGGGGTGGACATGAATTTCTCCGCGCTCCTGCACTATCGCTCTGGCCTCATGGCCACCCTGCAGTCCGGCTTCAGCGCGCACCGGCGGATCTACGCCGAGATCATCGGCACCGAGGGCACGCTCGAGGTGCCCGACGCGTTCCTGGGCGACGGCAGCCCGCTGGTTCTGCTGCAGGGCGACTCGCGCCGCGAGCTCAGCCTGCCGACCTGCGACCGGTACCAGTTGGAGATCGAAGATTTCTCCGACGCCGTGATGCAGGGGCGAGCCCCGGCCTTCAGGCTGGTCGAGACGGTGCGCAACGCGGAGCTGCTCGATCGGTTGCTCGCCGCGAGCCGCGCGTGACGCTGGCGTCGAGCGGGCGCCGGGCGACCAGCGCCTGCCGGAGGGCAACTTCGTCGCCATCACTTCGCGGCTTCTTCCTGGGACTCGGTGGCGAAGGGTGGCCGTGAGGACCGGCTCTTGAGCAATTCGGCCACGACGGTCCCGATGCGCAGCCATTCGTCGTAAAGCAGGAAGCCGTCAGCCCCGAGCGCCTTTGCCTCCTGGCTCCGATCGATGCTCGAAACCACGATGATGGGCACCGTGCCGTTGGCCGCGCGGAGTTCCCGCAGCAACTGCAGGCCCGTGAGCTCGGACGCGCGATGCATCACGACAGCCGAGTGGGATTCCTGCCGCACCAAGTCGATCGCGCTCGGCGCGCTCTGGCACTCCTGCACGAGCGCGGCCGGGAACTTCCGCAGCAATGTCTTCACCAGCAGGAACCGGCTGTCCGCGTTGTCATCGATCACCAGAAAGTTGAGGGAGGGGCTGGCGGGGATGGACATACGTGGGAAAATCGCGGGCTAGGGTTGTGTAGAACACAAGGTCCCTCACCTCTGCCGCAACCGAATCTTTGGCGATTGGGGCGGGAGAATGACCGAACTTTTCCCCGGGATTCTTCCGGGGGCTTGATCGGAAGCCGGGCTGCCTCCGCGGGCGCTCAAACCTCAATTCTACCCTCTGTTGTCTCCCTTAGCTCCTGTGAAACCTGCCTTGGAAATCCGCGGCTCCCGATCCCAAACTATCAACAGGAGCTCGCAGAACCCGCAGAGGATCCGATCCTGAGAACCTTACACCCCGCGGCGCGTCCCCGGCCACGGCCCAACTGTCCGGCAGGTCCATCCGTTGCTGGCGGCGAAGCCATGTCGCAGGGTGAAAACGGCCTCGGCGCGCGGCCCAGCCGGCGTCAACCCGGGTCTGGCTCTTGCGCGTGGATGTGCCCAATCTCGACCCTTCCATGTCCGCTTTCACTTCCAAGTCCGGCGAGTCCCAACGGCGTCGTTATGCGATCGTTGGCCTGGGTTCGCGCCACGAAATCTACCAGGATGCCATTGAGCAGCCCTACGCCGACCGGGCGCAGTTGGTGGGGCTCTGCGATTCCAACGTCGCGCGGGTCGATTTGGCCCGCGAGCGCTCCAAGAAAAATGGTGCGGTGGTGCCTCTGGGTTATGTCGCCGCGGATTTTGGCCGGATGCTGAAGGAGACCAAGCCCGACGTCGTCATCGTAACCACGGCGGACTTCATGCACCACGAGTATCTCGTGCGCGCGATGGAGGCCGGTTGCGACGTGATCACCGAGAAGCCGATGACGATCGACGCCGAGAAGTGCCGGCAGATCGTCGATGCGCGTCGCCGCACCAGTCGCAACTGCCGCGTCACCTTCAACTATCGTTACTCGCCGCCGCGTTCGCAGGTGAAGGAGCTCCTCATGGCGGGTGAGATCGGCGAAATTCTCTCGGTTGATTTTCACTGGCTGCTCAACACGCACCATGGCGCCGACTACTTCCGCCGCTGGCACAGCCACAAGCAGTTTTCCGGCGGCCTGTTCGTCCACAAGGCCACGCATCATTTCGACCTCATCAACTGGTGGCTCGGTGCCACCCCCGTGTCGGTTATGGCGATGGGCAAGCGCGAGTTTTACACGCCGGCGACCGCCAAGCGCATGGGCCTCACCGGTCCGCACGAGCGCTGTCACACCTGTCCCGAAAAAGATCGCTGCGGGTTTTACATGGATCTCGCGGCGTTTCCGCACCTGAAGGCCCTGTACCTCGATTGCGAGGCGCACGACGGCTACTACCGCGATCGCTGTGTGTGGCGGCCCGATATCGATATCGAGGACACAATGAACGCGCTGGTGAATTACGACACGGGCGCGACGCTCAGCTACTCGCTCAACGCGTTCAACGCGTGGGAGGGCTACACGGTTTCCTTCAACGGCACCAAGGGCCGGCTCGAACACACGATTGTCGAGTCGACGTACATCAACGGCGCCGAAACCGTGCAGGGCGGCATCGCGGCCAACGGTGTGAAGACGCGCATCATTCCGCTGCGCGGCGCGGGTTACGATATCACGCCGTGGACCGCGGAGGGCGATCACGGCGGTGGCGATCGGCTCATGTTGCAGGACATCTTCGCGCCGGATCCGTCGATCGATCGCTACAAGCGCGTCGCCGACGAGCGCGCGGGTGCGTGGTCAATCCTCGTGGGCATCGCGGCCAATCGCAGCCTGCAGACCGGTGCGAAGGTCAACATCAACGACCTCGTTCCCGGACTCGAACGCCCCGATTATCCGCCGATGCCATCGCGCACCGAACCGCTGCCGATGCCGATTCGCGTGAAATAGCGCGTTCGCTTCGCTCACGTCTCTCGTTTTTTCGTGCGAAAAAACGAGAGAAGTATCCGGACATTATGAAAAAGTATCCGGACATTATTCGGGAGTATCTGGACATTATCGCGTTATCCGTTGGTGGATAACGGATAATAATTGCAGCCCTCGTCACCTCCTGATCGTCCGTTTTCGTTGCCACGAAAACGGAAAGGGGCGGGAAGCGGGGCTCCGAGCCAAACAAAGCGGGGCGCAGTTGGGGCACGGACGGGGCGGAAAAAGGGCGCGCCGGGGGCAGAGTTTGGGCGCGGAAGGGGCGCCGATGCGCAGGGAACGAGGAGAGAAGGGCGCAAAACCGGGGCGCGAAAGGGGCGGGATACCTGCGACGCCTCAACGAAACTGGGGCGGAAGAGGGGCGCGAACGGGGCGGGCATGCGCGCACCTGCCGGCCGATTTTCCCCGCCCATTCTGGGCGCCGCCCGGGCAGCTTCGATGCTGACGATCAATGAAGCCCGCGCCTCTTGGGCCCCAAACCCCAAGACATCCTTACAGGAGGAAACGGAGTCAACGGAGGGCCCGAACAGGACCCCGAATCTCACCAGGTCACGGCGCGCCCAAAGGGGCGAAGTCGTGCCGAAACGCGTGCATCGTCCGATGCGAAACCTCGCGCCTCTTTTGCGCCCACGTGGGGCGAGACGCGTTCGAAACGGCGCGCCCATTTTGCGCCCATGTGGCGCGAGACGCGTTCGAAACCGCGCGCCCCTTTTGTGTGGAACCGCGGCGAAACCGCGCGCCCCGGCACGGCGAAACGGGGGCGAAAGGGCACGCCCACCTGGCGCGAAAGGCGTTCGAAAGGGCGCGCCCCTTGTCCGCGGAGTGGGACGAAACCGCGCGCCCCATTTACCCAAAACCCGCGCCCCGTTTTACGGCGGCGCGGGCGAAAGCAGCGAGCGGATGACTGCGGCCGTTACTTCTGGCCGAGCATTTCGAGGACCGCCGGCTTGATGGCGGCGGCCCAGATCTCGTAGCCCTTCGGGCCGGGGTGGAGGAGGTCGGGCATGATGTCGCGCGAGAGCGTGCCATCCGGCTCCAGCAGCTTGGCGTTGATGTCGAGGAAGCGGATCGTGTCGCCGTTGTGCAGTTGCGCGATCTCGCGGTTGATCTCGTTTACCTGCTGGCGCTGCGCATCGAGCGGGCCCTCATTGCGGGGGAAGATCGCGAGCAGGAGAATCTTCGCCTGCGGCTCGCGCTGGCGGAGCTCGCGCACGATCGCGCGCACGCCTTCCGCGGCCTGCGCGGGGGTGTTGCGGGGCGTGACCTTGTCTTTCTCGAAGCCGGTGTTGTTGGTGCCGATCATCAGCACGATCACCTTGGGATCGATGCCGTTGAGCTCACCGTTGCGCAGCCGCCACAGCACGTGCTGGGTGCGGTCGGCGCTGATGCCGATGTTGAGCGCGTGCAACGGGGCAAACTCGCGATCCCAGACCGCGCGGCCACCGTTCTTCTCCGGCGCATTGCGCCAGAAATCGGTGATCGAATCGCCGACAAAGAGCAGGTCCACGCCGCCCTTCGCCGCGGCCGCCACGAAACCCTGGTGGCGCTTCATCCACTTCTCGTCGCGCGGGACGGGATTGATGGCGCTGTTGCGCGCCGGATCGCGCAGCGCCAACTCGGCCGCCGAGGCGGCGGGCAGCGGTGCCTGAGTGGCACAGCTGGTGAACAACGCGCCCACGCCCAGGATCGCGACGCAACCCAGGACACGGAGAGAGAGACGGGTAGTCTGCTTCATGGAGGGTTCGTGTTTGCCGGCGCTTCGCCCCCGGCGCAACTGTGTATCCCCATCCCGCGGACCGTCTGAAACCGGCCCGCTTCCCCTCACCGGCAATCCCCGCTTTCTCGGCCGCACCGTTTCGCCGAATCATCCACATGCGCCGCCTTCTCGCCTTCGTCCTCCTGCTTTCCGCCACCGCCATCGCGGGCGCAACCGACGCTCCCTCCGCCAAGCTCGCTTCCGTCCCGACGACGCCGGCGCCCGCGTTGCCCGCCAAGGCCGAGGTCCTCGCCAAGATGCGGCTCGCCAATGGCTGGTTCATGAAGGCCTGGCCCGACCCGGCGAAACCCATCGTCACCCGGCGCGCCCGCCCGAGTAACATCTGGACGCGCGGCGTCTATTACGAGGGCCTGATGGCGCTGCACGCCGTCGCCCCCGACGCCGCTTCCCTCGACTACGCGGTGCGCTGGGGCGAGGCGCATCAGTGGGGCCTCCGCCACGGCACCACGACGCGCAACGCCGACGACCAATGCTGCGGGCAGACCTACATCGAACTCTACCAGCTCGACCCCAAGCCTGAGCGCCTCCGCGACATCGTCGCCAACATCGACTTCATCGTCGCCGGCGAGCGAAACGACGACTGGTGGTGGATTGACGCCATCCAGATGGCGATGCCGGTCTATGCGAAGCTGGGTGTGCTCAAGCAGGACCCGCGCTACTGGGAAAAGGCGCACGCGATCTACACTTACACCAAGAACCAGCACGGCGGTAAGGGCCTGTACAACCCCGCCGACAAGCTCTGGTGGCGCGACAAGGACTTCGTGCCGCCGTACCGCGAGCCCAACGGTGAGGACTGCTACTGGTCGCGCGGCAACGGTTGGGTGATCGCCGCCATGGCACGCGTGCTCGATGTCCTGCCCGCCAACGCCCCGCACCGCGCCGAGTACGAGACGATGCTCCGCGACATGGCCGAGGCGCTCGTCCCGCTGCAGCGCGCCGATGGTTTCTGGAACTGCAGCCTGCACGACCCGGACAATTTCGGGGGCAAGGAATCCTCGGGCACCGCGCTCTTCGTGTACGCGATGGCGTGGGGCGTACGCCACGGCGTGCTGCCCGCCGAGAAGTACCTGCCCGTGATCACCAAGGCGTGGCAGGGCCTCGTGAACGACGCGGTGCACCCCGACGGCTTCCTTGGCTATATCCAAGGCACCGGCAAGGAGCCGAAGGACGGCCAGCCGACGAAGTATGACAGCAAGCCCGACTTCGAGGACTTCGGCGTCGGCTGCTTCCTGCTCGCCGGCGCCGAGGTGTACCAACTCGCGCGCTGAGCGCGGTCGCGAACTCCTGTGAGACTGCCTCGGTTTGAGACCAAGATCCACAAAGGCCCAAGCCATTCTACAGGAGGAAACGGAGGCAACAGAGGGCCCGAACAGGAGCCCGAAGCGCACTGGATCGTCCTCTGTTTCCTCCCTTGGCTCCTGTAAGAATGCCTTGGGGTTTGAGGAACAAGCCCCTAAGCATCCCAGCCGTTTCACAGGAGGGCGCAGAGCGCGCAGAGGCTCAATCCGGAGCCGGATTGAACTCTGCTTTTGCCCTCTGCGGCCTCAGCGAGCTCCTGTGAGACTGCCTTGGTTGAGACCAAGATCCACAAAGGCCCAAACCATTCTACAGGAGGAAACGGAGGCAACGGAGGGGCCGAACAGGAGCCAGAAGCTCACTCCTCTGTTTCCTCCCTTGGCTCCTGTAAAAGTGTCTTGGGGTTTGAGGCTCCCAGGCATCCAAGCCGTTTCACAGGAGCACGCAGAGTACGCAGATGCTCGATCCGGAGCCGAATTGAGCTCTGCTTTTGCCCTCTGCGGCCTCAGCGAACTCCTGTGAGGCTGCCTTGGTTTGAGACCAAGATCCACAAAGGCCCGAGCCATTTTACAGGAGGCAACGGAGGGCCCGAACAGGAGCCAGAAGCTCACTCCTCTGTTTCCTCCCTTAGCTCCTGTAACAGTGCCTTGGGGGTTTGAGACTCAAAGCTCCCAGACATCCAAGCCATTTTACAGGAGCACGCAGAGGGTTCGATCCGCGGATCGCAACCCTTGAACCTGCACCTTCCCCACTTGGAAACGCGGCGCGGCAGCGCCGCGTCTGCTTAACCATTTAAAAGGCGCTGGCATTGTCCGCGCCGCAGCCGCTGACTCTTTCCTGCCATGCGCCCCCTCCTTCTCGTTGCCCTCCTCGCATGTTCACCCTTGGCCGCGCCCGCCGCGGAAACCGTTTCGCCCCCGATGCCGGAGGCGGCCGACGTGCTCGCGGTGATGGAGCGCGTGGCGGACTGGCAACTCGCCAACCCGGCCCGCCACGACCCCCGCGGCTGGGTGCAGGGCGCCGGCTACACCGGCATGATGGCGCTCGCCGAAGTGTCGCCGAGTCCGCGCTTCCTCGAGGCAATGCGCCAGATGGGCGCGAAGAACGCCTGGCAGCCCGGCACGCGCGTGTATCACGCCGACGATCACGTCGTCATCCAGACCTACGCCGATCTGTTCCTGCGCGACCACAAGCCCGAGACGATCGCCCCGTCGATCGAGCGCTTTGATCACATTCTCAAGAACCCCGCGCCCGGTGGCCTCGAGTTCGTCGGCCAGAATCGCAGCACGCAGTGGTCGTGGTGCGACGCGCTGTTCATGGCGCCGCCGGCCTGGGCCAAGCTCTGGCGCGCCACCGGCAATACCGCCTACCTCGACTTCGCCGTCACGCACTGGTGGCAGACGTCCGACTACCTCTACGACAAGGAGGAGCACCTGTATTTCCGCGACAGCACCTACTTCGAGAAGCGCGAAGCCAACGGCAAAAAGATCTTCTGGTCGCGCGGCAACGGTTGGGTGTTCGGCGGCCTCGTCCGCATGTTGCAACTCCTCCCGCCGGAGCATCCGGCGCGGGCGCGCTTCGTGCAGCAATTCCAGGAGATGGCGGCCAAGCTGCTCACGCTGCAGCAGCCCGACGGTTTCTGGCGCTCGAGTCTGCTCGACGCCGAAAGTTACCCCGCGCTCGAGACAAGCGGCACCGGTTTCTACTGCTACGGGCTTTTGTGGGGCGTGAACCAGGGCCTGCTCGACCGCGGCAAGTACCTGCCTGCCGCCCTGCGCGCTTGGCAGGGGCTCATGGGCTGCGTGCAGCCCGACGGCAAACTCACCCACGTGCAGCCGATCGGCGCCGACCCAAAACGCTTCGACCCCGCCTCCACTGAGCCCTACGGCGTCGGCGCCTTCCTCCTCGCCGGCAGTGAGCTCTACCGCGCCGCCAAGCCAGCGCGGTAGACGTGAGAGGGGAAAGTGAAAGTCAGAGTGAAAGTGGGCTAGCGTCGGGCCTTGGCGACGCCGTCCTGGGCTCAAACTTATCCGATTTCGCGGCAGCGAAATCGGATCGGATTACGCGCAGTACACGCCGCCGTTGATGTCGAGCGTGGCGCCGGTGATGAAGCCGTCGAACTCGCTCGCGAGGTAAACCGCTGCGCGCGCCACGTCGTCCACCGAGCCGGGCCGCCCCAGCGGGATCCCGGCGATCGCCGCCTGCTGCGCCTCGATCGGTGTGTGCGTGGTGTGAAACTTCGTGCCGAGGATGAGCCCGGGGGCGAGGGCGTTGACGCGTACGCCCTGCGGGCCGACTTCCTGCGCGAGCGCGCGGGTGAACGTGAGCACCGCGCCCTTCGCCGTGGCGTAGGCGAGCGAGCCGGCGGCGCCGCCCTTGCGACCGGCGAGCGACGAGAGATTCACGATGCTGGCGCCGCCGCGCACCTTGGCGGCCTCGATCAGATGCGGCAGCGCCGCGCGCGTGACCCGCCGCATGCTGCCGACGTTGAGTGACATCGTCTCAGCCCAGAATTCATCGTCGGCCGCGGCAAAGCCCCGGCGCTCGATCAGCGAGCCGGCGTTGTTCACGAGAATGTCGAGGCCGCCGAGGAAGTGCACCGCGTCGTGGACGATCCGCTCGCACTGCTCGGTCTCGGTGAGATCGGCCATGCCGCGTTCGAACCGCCGGCCCAGCGTGCCGGCCTCTTTCTCTAGTTCGTGCGCACCGGCCGCGCTGCTGAAGAAGTGGACGAACAACTCGCAGCCCGCCTGGAGCAGGTGCTGGCTGATTGCGTACCCGATGCCTTGCGCGCCGGCGGTGACCAGCACGCGCTTTCCGAGGAGCTTGTTCTTCATGAGGAGTTCAGGGGCCGCGGGGAACAGGCCGGCGCGAAATTTGGCGTGGCGCGCCGAGGGATGGGCTGCAGGATCACGAAGATGCCTTCGACCGTCAAACCTCCGTCTGCGACCTACACTCCGGCCGAGGAAGTCGCCAACGCCGTCTCCCACGGGATCGGACTCGTGCTGAGCGTGGCGGCCCTGGTGCTCCTGGTGGTGTTCGCGGCGCTGCGCGGCAGTGCCTGGCACATCACGGCGTGCACGATCTTCGGTGCCTCGCTCGTGCTCCTCTACACGTCGTCCACGCTCTACCACAGCGTCCGCCACGAACGCGTGAAGCTGGTCCTGCGCAAGCTCGACCACGCAGCGATCTTCGTGCTGATCGCCGGCACGTACACACCCTTCCTGCTGGTGAATCTGCGCGGTCCCTGGGGCTGGAGCCTGTTTGGCGTGATCTGGACGCTCGCGCTCGGCGGCATCGCGATGAAGGTCTGGTTCACCGGCCGCTTCCGGGTCGTCTCCACGATCATCTACATCGTGATGGGCTGGCTCATCATCATCGCGATCGCGCCGATGATGCGCGTGATCGAGCCGGGCGGCATCTGGCTGCTGGTCGGCGGAGGCGTCTGCTACACCGGCGGCACGGTCTTCTATCTCTGGCGCAGCCTGCCGTATCACCACGCCGTGTGGCACCTCTTCGTGCTCGGCGGCAGCGTCTGCCACTTCTTCGCCGTCTTCAGCTTCGTCGTTCCGCGAGGCGCGTAGCACCGGAGGCCGGAAGCCAGAGGCCGGAAGTCAGAAGCCAGAAGCCGGAGGCCGGAACCCGGAGGACGGAGTGACGGAAGCCGATTCGATAACTGGTTCGGACTGGCTTCTGGCCTCCGGCTTCAGGCTTCTTGGGCTTCTGGTCAGTCAGCTGGCCTCTGGCTTCAGGCTTCTGGCTTCCGCACATTTCCCCGTGCGAGCGAGGCGAAGACGCCGATCGTGCACAGGACGGCGGACGCGATGAACACGCCGCGCATCGCTTCAAGAAATTGCGGGTGCACCGCCGGCGTGATCGCCGCGCGGCCGACCGAAACCGCCAGCACCGCCACAGTCAGGCCCATGCTCACGGTCTGACCGAGCAGCCGCATCGTGCCCAGCGTGGCGGACGCGACTCCGAGCCGCTCCTTTGGCACCGAGCTCATCACCGCATTCGTGTTGGGGGAGGAGAAGAGCCCGAACCCGATGCCGAGCACCACGAGCGTCGTGATGACCACGGCCAGCGGGGTATCGGCGTGCAGGAAGCAGAGGATGATCAGGCCAGCCACCGTGAACCCCATGCCGGCCGAGGCCATGATGCGCGGCTCGATCTTGTCCGACAGCTTGCCGGCGAACGGACTCACCCCGGCCATCGTCACCGATTGCACCAGCAGCACGCACCCGGCCTGCGCGGGATCGAAACCGCGCAGGTATTGCAGGTAGAGGCTGATCAGGAACGCGACCGTCGAGGTCGCGCTGTAGTTGATGAACGCGGACACGTTGGACCACGCGAACACCGGGTTTCCGACGAGGAAGCGCACGTCGAGCATCGGCTGCTCCATCCGGCGCTCCCAGAGCACGAAGATCACCGCCGCAGCCAGCGCCGCGCCCAGCAACCCGAGCCCCGCCGGCCGCGGCAGCGCCGATACCCCGGCCATCAGGGCGACCAGCATCGTGGCGTAGATCGCCACGCCGACATAGTCGAACGGCTTGGTGGTGCGCTCGACCACCTCGGTGCGCAGGCCCCGGCCCGCCACGATCGCGGAGGCGACACCCAGCGGCACGGTGGCGAAGAAGATGCTCTGCCAGCCGAAGTGCCGCGTGAGCAGTCCGCCCACGAACGGCCCGAGCGAGAGCCCGATATAGACGGCCGATGCGTTGAAGCCGATGACGCGGCCGCGCTGGTTGGCGGGAAACGCCGAGGTCAGGATCGCTAGGCCGGTGCCAAAAATCATCGCGGCGCTCATGCCTTGGAGAGCGCGGGCGGTGATCAGGAACACCGTCGAGTGGGCCAGCCCGCAGGCGAGCGTGGTGAGCGTGAAGCACACGGTGCCGGTGACGAACACCCGCTTGCGGCCGACGAGGTCAGCGATGCGTCCGAATGGCACCAGGCACACCGCCGAGCCGAGCATGAACGCGGCCGCCACCCAGCTGAGCTGAACGGCCGTGAGGCCGAGCTCGGCACCAATCGCTGGCAACGCGACGACGATCGAGGAGCCGAGGAACGGCGTCAGAAATGACGCCATCGTGGCGGCGATCAGCGCGGCACGCTGCTGGGTGCGATCGGCGGGCGTGAGCATGGAAGCCGGAGAGCCTGAAGCGGACGACGAACCGGCTGAAGCCGGAAGTGGGAGACCACGAAGAGGCACGAAGAGGCACGAAAAGGGACGATGGAACGAAGGCAGTGAACAGGAGGGAGCAGAGTTCGCAGAGGCCGGGCCGGAGAAAGGCAGGGTTGGCCACGAAGAGGCACGAAGAGGCAGGAAATGCAGGGACGGATCCAAGGCGGTTTGAACAGGAGGGAAGGGAGGAAACGGAGGGGATCGGTGACGTTTGGACCCAAGCTCCTTTGATTTCGGTTTTCGCGACGCGAAAACCGCGAAAACCGAATGATGCGCGGCCTTTTCACGGCGGCGCGAAACGTTAGCGTGGGCGCTTCATGTCTGTCGCACCTGCTGCCTCACCGATGCCTGAGCGCTCCTCGCGAACGCTCGCGGGCGTGCTCCTGATTGTGGGCGCGGTGCTTTGCTTCTCGTGCATGGATGCCTCGGCCAAGTGGCTCGGGCGCGTGCTCAATCCCTGGCAAACCATCGCGGTACGCTACGTCTTCAGCTTCGCGCTCACGGGGTTGTTCTTCAATCCGCTCACCCGGCCCGGCCTCATGCGCACACAGCACCTCGGATTGCAGTGCGGCCGCGCGCTGTGCGTCGTGGTGGCGACGGCGTCGGGGTGGACCGCGCTGCGTTTCATCGAGCTCACGCAACTGACGGCGATCACGTTCGCCGCGCCGCTGCTGGTTGCCCTGATGGCGGCGCCGCTGCTCGGCGAGAAGATCGGGCCGCGTCGCGTCGTGGCGGTGGCGGTCGGGTTTTGCGGCGTGCTGATTGTCACGCGTCCCTTCAGCGGCGCGATCCATCCGGCCGGGCTGCTGGCGCTGGTCGCGGCGGTGGCGAACGCGATCTACTCGATCCTCACGCGCCGGCTTGCGGCGTTCGACGCGCCCGAGACCACCATGTTCTACACGGGCCTGGTCGGCTCGGTGGTGATGCTGCCGGTCGCGCCGTTCGTGTGGGAAACGCCGACCTCGGCGCTGACCTGGGGCGTGCTCGCGGTGCTGGGCTCGTTTGGCGCGCTCGCCCACTGGCTGCTGATCCTCGCTCACCGCCACGCGCCGGCCTCGCTGCTGGCGCCCTTCTACTACGCGCAGATCCTCGGCGCCGTTGTCCTCGGGATCGCGGTCTTCGGCGAAGTGCCCGATCGCTGGACCATCACCGGCGCGCTGATCGTCACCGGCTCCGGCCTCTACCTCGTGTACCGCGAACGCGTCCGCCGGAAGCCCGTCCCGAGCTCGGACCTGCAGGCCTGAACCCGGCGTGGCGGGTGGTGGCACGCGGCGGCCTAGCATGCTTGCTTGCAGGTGAGCTGCAGGAGCGCGGCTGCGCCTATTACTGAAACGACCGCGACCAGAAGGACGCCACCGCATCCAGGCTCCCGGCAGCGCAGGAGGTCGGCGGGCTCAATTTGCCCACCTCATCCGCCACGCCGCCACCCGTCTCGATGCTCACGTTCGTAAGTGCCGATGAGCAGCGAGGTTGATACATGGGAACCTGTAAATGGTCCTAATGGCCAATCTGTAGTCCGGCTGTCCCACGACGGAGCCCCTATGCATCTTTTGGCATTCTTGTATCGGGTAGCTCGAATTTAGCCGCGCTTTAGGGCGGTCTCGGTGAATCGAAATTCATCCGCGGTGACCGTGATCTTCATGGAGCTGGACGATCACACCTCCCACGGTACCAATCCGAAAATCTATGTCCACGAGCACATCTCTCAGTCGAAACCTTCTCCGAGCTCAAAAGAAGCTCGCCCCCTCCGTTGCGCGGGGTCCGGCCGACGAGTACCCGGAACGCGTCGTGCAGTTCGGGGAGGGCAACTTCCTGCGCGCCTTCGCCGACTGGATGATCGACGAGGTAAACTCGCAACAGCTGTTCCGCAGCAACGTGCTCGTCGCCCAGCCGATCCGCCAAGGCATGGCCAGCGAGCTGAACGCGCAGGACGGCATCTACACGCTGCTCATGCGCGGCGTGCAGAACGGCAAGGTCGTCGAGGCCCGCCGCATCGTCACGGCGACCCGCCGCGCGGTGAACCCTTACGAGCAGTGGTCCGATCTCGTGAACGCATTCCGCGGCAACGATATCCGCTTCGTGCTCTCCAACACCACCGAGGCCGGCATCGCTTACGTCGCCGAGACCTACTCCCAGGGCGTCTGCCCCGAGAGCTTCCCCGCCAAGGTTGCGTCGCTCCTGTTCGAGCGCTTCAACGCGGTGAACGGCGACCCGAAGAAGGGCCTGATTTTCCTGCCGTGCGAGCTGATCGACCGCAATGGCGACAACCTCCGCCGCATCGTCCTCGAGCACGCCCAGAAGTGGGCGCTCCCGGCCGCGTTCACCACCTGGATCAAGGAGGCGAACTACTTCCTTAACACATTGGTGGACCGGATCGTCCCGGGGTATCCCCGCGCCGAGGTCGAGCAGCTCCGCAAGGACCTCGGCTATGACGACAAGCTGATCGTCGCCGCCGAGTACTTCCACCTGTGGGTCATTGAAGGGCCCAAGCACCTGGCCGACGAACTGCCGTTCACCAAGGCCGGGCTCAACGTGGTCTGGACCGACGACCTCACGCCGTACCGCACGCGCAAGGTCCGCGTGCTCAATGGCGCGCACACCTCCAGCGTGCTCGGCGCCTACCTGGCGGGCCTGGACACCGTCCGCGACATGGTCGAGGACGTGACGTTCGGCGCGTTCGTGCGCCGCGCGGTGTTCGACGAGATCCTTCCGACGGTCGCGCTGCCCGAAGCCGAGAAGCGCGCGTACGCCGAGTCGGTTCTCGAGCGTTTTCGCAACCCGTTCGTCCGCCACGAGCTGCTCTCGATCTCGCTGAACTCGGTCTCGAAGTGGAAGGTCCGCGTGCTGCCCTCGCTGCTCGATTACCAGAAGGCCAAGGGCAAGCTGCCCGTGGCACTCTCGTTCTCGCTCGCCGCGCTGATCGCGTTCTACCGCGGCACGCAGGTCACGACCAACGAGCTGCAGGGCCACCGCGACGGCAAGGCTTACCCGATCCGCGACGATGCCGCCGTGCTGGCGCACTTCTCCGCGGCCTGGCGCAAGGCCGAGCTGACCAAGAACTGGCAGGAGCTGGCCACGACCACGCTCGCCCACGCCGAGTTCTGGGGTCAGGATCTCAACCAAGTTGCCGGCCTGACCACCTTGGTCGCCCGCAGCCTCGAGACGATCGCCACGCAGGGCGCGCGCGCGGCCGTCACCGCAGCCTTGAAGAGCTAACGTAATGAAAAACCCCGTCCTCCAGATCCACCCCCGTGACAATGTCGCCGTGTCCCTGCGCAGCTTGGACGCCGGCCTGACCGTGGACGTTGCCGGCCGCTCCGTGCGGCTGGCGGCGGCGGTGCCGCCGGCGCACAAGATCGCGCTGCGGGCGATCCGCGCCGGCGAGCCGATCATCAAGTTCGGCCAGCCGATCGGGCGCGCGACGAGCGACGTGGGCGAGGGTGGCTGGGTGCACGTGCAGAACGTGCGCACCAACCTGGAGGGCGTTTTGGATTACCAGTACGCACCGGCGATCGAGCCGCTGCGTCCGATCGACGACGGCAAGACCTTCATGGGCTACCGTCGCCCGAACGGCGAGGTGGGCATCCGCAACGAGATCTGGATCATCCCGACTGTGGGCTGCGTGAACGAGATCGCGCAGACCCTCGCGCGGCAGCTCAACGCGCGGGCGCTCCCCGGCAACATCACGGGCGTCCACGCGATGTCGCATCCCTACGGCTGCTCGCAGCTCGGCGATGACCACGCCACCACGCAGCGCGTGCTGGCGGCCCTGGCGCAGCATCCGAACGCCGCGGGCGTGCTGATCATCGGCCTCGGTTGTGAGAACAACACGATGGCGAGCTTCCGGAAGCTGATCCCGGAGGCGGACTCGCCGCGGTACCGTTTCATGGTGGCCCAGGAGGTGGGCGACGAACTCGCCGCCGGCCGCAAGATGCTCGACTCGCTGATCGAGTACGCCGCGGGCTTCCACCGCGAAAAGGTCCCGGTCTCCGAGCTGCGCGTCGGCCTCAAGTGCGGCGGCTCCGACGGCTTCTCCGGCATCACCGCGAACCCGCTGGTGGGCGCGTTTTCCGACCAGCTGATCGCGCGCGGCGGCACCTCCATCCTGACCGAGGTGCCGGAGATGTTCGGCGCCGAGGCGCTGTTCATGAACCGCTGCGTCACGCGCCCGGTCTTCGATCGCTGCGTGGCGATGATCAACGGCTTCAAGGAGTACTTCCTCCGCCACGGCCAGGTCGTTTACGAGAATCCGTCACCGGGCAACAAGGACGGCGGCATCACCACGCTCGAGGAGAAGTCGCTCGGCTGCCTGCAGAAGGGCGGCACCTCGCCGGTCGTGGACATTCTCCCGTACGGCGGCCGGCTGCAGCAGCGCGGCCTGAATTTCCTCACCGGCCCGGGCAACGACATCGTGTCCGTGACCGCGCTGGCGGCGTCCGGCGCGCACCTCGTGCTCTTCACGACCGGCCGCGGCACGCCGCTCGGCGGCCCGATCCCAACGTTCAAGATCGCGACGAACAGCGACCTCGCGACGCGGAAGGAGAACTGGATCGATTTCAACGCCGGCCAGCTCCTCGAGAAGGAGACGATGGACTCGCTCGCGGCCAAGCTGCTCGACGAAGTCATCATGACCGCCAGCGGCCAGCCCGCCCGCAACGAGCTGAACGGCTTCCGCGAGATCGCGATCTTCAAGGACGGCGTGACGCTCTGAGCGCGCCGCTGAGCGCGCGCGGACGCGCGCTCAGAAAGGCTGAAGGCGGAATACTGAAAGACTGAACGCGGCGGAAATGCGGTCGGAAAGTGTCACGTATTACGTGACAACTCCGCCCTCCGCCGCGTGCGCCAACTGTCACGCATTACGTGACACTTTTCGTGGATCTCCCTCTGGCGTGCCCGCCCGAGTGTCACGTATTACGTGACACTATCCGCCGGAGCCGCGCGCGGGAATTGTCACGTAATACGTGACACTTCGCGGGGAGATAATTGTCGCCAGATCTTCGATACAGGCGTGCGCGGTGATGTTCCGCGCGAGGCTGACGAGGTCAGGGCTTGGGAACGGGAAAACTGCCAATTTGACGCCCTACCGCCGCCAGGCTCAGCATTCAGCACGGTGACGTCTGCTGGGAAGCGTTGCTCCATGATATATGAGCAATCCGGAATACACGTTTATGTTGATCGCTGCGGGCTTTGCGGGATTCGGGGGCGTTTTCGTCGTGATCGGGCTGATCTGGGCCTCTCGTCGTTTGCATAGATTGCCCATCACCCGGGCAGACTTTCAGACTCTGTCGGAGACGGCAGAATCACCGTGGAATCCGTTCGGAAAGACCGGAGCCAAGCGTTGGCGGTGGTTGATGCTAACTCTGTTTTGGGCCGTCGCCATCGCCGGGTTCGCAATGGTGAAGACGCACAATGAAAGGCTCGCAACCCGACCGTTGCCTGCAGAGTCACGGTGATCGGCTGCCGGATATGAGATCTCGCTGCCTGATCAGAGTTGGAATTCACCCGCCTGTGAGGCAGGTGACCGACCGCCGTGGGCGCTAGCGCGATCGATGCGCGGCGGGAGCCCGGGCTTGGGTTCAGCGTTTGCCGCTGACGGCCTGGAGCGTCTTTTCCTGGAGGTGGGTGAGGCGGAGTTTGGATTCGCTGTTGCGGACGGCCATCGCGTAGGCGGTCGGGTCGCCGACGATGAAGACCTTCTTCTTCCCGCGCGTGATCGCGGTGTAGATCAGGTTTCGCTGCAGCATCATGAAGTGCGCCTTCAGCAGCGGCACGACCACCACGGGATATTCGCTGCCCTGTGACTTGTGGATGCTGATCGCGTACGCGAGGGCGAGGTCGCCGAACTCCGAGCGCTCGAAGGTGTGCCGCTCGCCATCGAACTCCGCTTCCATCGTGCCGCGGTCGGCGTGCACCGCCACCACCGTCCCGATGTCACCGTTGAAGAGGTTCTTGTCGTAGTTGTTCCGGAGCTGGATGACCTTGTCGCCCGCGCGGTACTCGCCGGTGGCGGTGCGGAGTCCGGTCTCGTGGGGGTTGAGCGCGCCCTGGAGCTCGAGGTTGAAGTTGCCCACGCCGGCGGTGCCCTTGTGCATTGGGGCGAGGACCTGCACGTCGCGGATCGGGTGCGGCCATTTCAGCACGCGCGGGATGAACTCGGTGACGAGCTGGATGACCTTGCGCAGGCAGTCCTCGGCATCGAGCGCGGCGATGAAGTTGAGGTCGGACCAGACCTGCGCGCTCGCGACGTCGGGCAGGACGGTCGGCAGCATCGGGTTGCCCTCGTTGATGGCGTGGGCGGTGGTGACGATCTGGCTCTGGCCCTGCTGGCGGAAGATGACGGCGAGGCGCGTCACGGGCATCCGGCCCGCGGCGCCGCTGCCCTCGCGGTCGAGGTGGGTGGCGGCGCTGATGAGGTCCTTGAGCACATTGCCGGCGCCGACGCTGGGCAACTGGTCGGTGTCGCCCACGAGGAGAATGTGCGCGCGCGACGGGACGGCCTGCAGCAGCGCGGCGGCGAGGCGCGTGTCGAGCATCGAGGCCTCGTCGACGATGAGGAAGTCGGTGTGCAGCGGATCGCTCTCGTTGGCGGTGAACCCGCCGGCCGCGGCGTCGTAGCGGAGGAGCCGGTGGATGGTGGAGGCGAAGCCGCCGGTGGTCTCGGCGAGCCGCTGCGCAGCGCGGCCGGTGGGGGCGGCGAGGTGTACGCGGACCTTCTTGGCCTTCAGGATCTCGACGAGCGCGCGCAGGATCGTGGTTTTGCCCGTGCCGGGACCGCCGGTGAGGACGGAGAGCTTGCAGGACAGGGCGCTCTTGAGGGCGACCCGCTGAAGCTCGGCGAACGTGAAACCCGCCTTCTGCTCGGCCCACTGGACCGCCGCATCGATCTTGATGGGCGGCAGCCCGCTGCCGACGCGGAGCAGCCGCGCGACGGTGTCGGCGATCTTCTGCTCGGCCCGGTCGTTG